>JAUNNN010000043.1 GCA_030531435.1 Lachnospiraceae bacterium | reverse complement strand
GCTATGCAGGCACAGGGCATTGTATAAAATACAAGTGTAAATAAGATATAGACATGTAATACCCCGGATAATTCAATTATCCGGGGTATTTTTTATGGATTAAGTAATTATCCCTATAAATTTTCGTAAAATCCACCTAATTTACGAAAATTTCGAAAATTGTTTCGTAAATTAAGTAATCAAAAACGAGGTAAAAAACTTCTTTATGAACGAAATATGTACGAAAATTGTTAAATATTAACAAAAGTTCATATTTTATTCATAAATTATTCACAAATTAGACAAAATGCACAAAAAAAACTTAACTTAATCGCTTAAGTGTGGTATGATTTGTATGTTGGATGGGGTACATATTTGTACCTCGCAAATAAATGTCACGTAAGTGACAAGTTTAAAGGGAGGATATAATCCAATGAAGAAAAAAGTAGTTAGTGTACTTCTTTCAGTAGCAATGGTAGCTACAATGTTAGCTGGTTGTGGCGCTAAGGCAGAAGCTCCAGCAGCAGATGCAGCAGCACCAGCAGCAACAGAAGAGAAGGCAGAAGAGCCAGCAGCAGAAGAAGAAGCTGCAGCACCAGCAGGTGACAATGTTATCAATCTTTACGCTTTCACAGATGAGATTCCTAACATGGTTCAGAAGTTCCTTGAGTTACACCCAGATTTTGGTTACGAAGTAAAGCCAACAATCATCGCAACAACAGATGGTGCTTATCAGCCAGCACTTGACCAGGCTCTTGCAGCAGGTGAAGTTGATATGTACGCAGCTGAGGCAGCTTTCATTCTTAAGTATAGCCAGGGTGATGCAGCTCAGTACGCAGCTCCTTACAAGGATCTTGGTATTGATGTAGATGCTAAGGTTAAGGAAGCAGATATCGCTCAGTATACAGTAGATATCGGAACAAACCCAGATGGCGACTTAGTTGGTCTTGGATACCAGGCTACAGGTGGTGCATTCATCTACCGTCGTTCAATTGCTAAAGATGTATTCGGAACAGACGATCCAGCAGTTATCAAAGAGAAAATTGGTGGTGGTTCAGGTAGCTGGGATACATTCTGGAAAGCAGCTGATGAGTTAAAGGCTAAGGGCTACGGTATCGTTTCAGGTGATGGTGATATCTGGCACGCAGTTGAGAACAGCTCAGATAAGGGCTGGATCGTTGATGGTAAGCTCAACATCGATCCTAAGAGAGAAGCTTTCATGGATATCTCTATGAAGTTAAAAGAGAACGATTACTACAACGATACACAGGACTGGCAGGATGCTTGGTTCGCAGACATGAAGGGTGAAGGCCCTAAGGGTATCTTCGGTTTCTTCGGTCCTGCATGGTTAATCAACTACACACTCGCTCCTAACTGTGGTGGCGAAGCTGTAGGTGAAGGTACATACGGTGACTGGGCTATCTGTGAATCTCCTATCGGATTCTTCTGGGGTGGTACATGGGTACTTGGTGCAGCAGCATCAGACAAGAAGGAAGCTGTAGGACAGATCATCGAGTGGATTACACTTGATTCTTCAGATACAGGTCTTCAGTACTTCTGGGCTAACGGTACAATGGAAGAAGGTAAGGTTGGTACAAAGGATTCAGTTGGATCAGGAACAGTTATGGCTAAGTCAAACGGTGAAGTTGAATTCTTATCAGGACAGAACATGTTCGACGTATTCGTTCCAGCTAACCAGTACGCAAATGGTAAGAACCTTACACAGTACGATGAGACAATCAACCAGTACTGGAGAGACGCAGTTCGTCAGTACACAGGTGGAACAATGTCTAAGGAAGATGCTATCGCAGCATTCAAGCAGAACGTTGCTGATAACCTTGACGTTATTGTTGAATAATTACTGATTATTCTATGAATTGAGAAGGGGCGTCAATATTGCCGCCCCTTTTTCAATACATAGCACGGTGTTTATCATGTAAGCTAGTCGGCTTTAAGACACTTTTTCTACATACGGATTGTATGTTTACCTTATTTAAAATCGTTGGGGGATAAACCTTATGAAAAAGAAAAAAGTATCATACGCTAAATACGGATATATCTTCAGTATTCCCTTTATAACAGCGTTTCTTTTATTTACTCTGTATCCATTACTTTATACAGTAGTAATCGGTTTTACAGATCTTAAAGGTCTTGGAAAGACAGATTTCAAATTCTGCCCAGACTTATTCCAGAACTTTAAAACAATTCTTGCAAATGCTTCATTTAGAACAGCTTTTGCAAACACATTTATAATTTGGGGATGGAACTTCCTTCCACAGATTTTGCTTGCTTTATTATTAGCAGCACTTTTCACAAATAATAGAAGACAAATAAAAGGACAGGGATTCTTTAAAGTAGTATTCTATATGCCAAATATTATTACAGCTGCTACAGTTGCTATTCTTTTTGGCGCATTATTCGGATATCCTATGGGACCTATGAATGATCTCATTAAGACATTCGGTGCTACAGAACCTTATCATTTCCTTAACAATAAATATTGGGCTAAAGGAGTTGTAGCGTTCATACAGTTCTGGCAGTGGTATGGCTATACAATGATTATTCTTGTTTCTGGTATTCTTGGTATTAACCCTGAAATCTATGAAGCAGGTGAAATTGATGGTTGTACTGATTTCCAGAAGTTCATCTATATCACTATTCCAAACTTAAGAACAGTACTTATTTACACACTTGTAACAAGTTTGATCGGTGGTTTACAGATGTACGATATTCCATTCCTTCTCGTTTCAAAGAGTGGACCAAACAATGCTACACTTACAACTAGTGTATTTATTTACAATCAGGCATTCTCAGGAAGTTACATGTATAACAGAGCTTCAGCAGCCAGCCTTCTTATGTTTATCGTAATCAGTATCTTATCTGGTATCGTATTCGTATTGATGCAGGATAAGAGTGAGGTTAAAGAGAAGAGAGAAATTAAAAAAGCTCAGAAGGCACTTAAAAAGGCAGGAAGGGGTTAAGAGCAATGAAAAAGAATAAAAATTATATTGTTAGTAGAACAATAATCTATATATTCTGTATTCTTCTTGCATTCCTTAGTATCATGCCTTTTGTAGTCATGATTGTAAATGCAACTAGAAGTACTACACAGATTCAGCAGCATGCTATTTCATTTATACCATCAAGTTACTTATTCAGTAACTTCAAAATCCTTACAGGTAAGTCATTCCAGCCATGGAAGGGATTTGTGAACTCATTTATTATTTCAGGTGGTGCTACATTATGTGCAGTTTATTTCTCAACAATGACAGCATATGCA
Organism: Lachnospiraceae bacterium; assembly: GCA_030531435.1. Taxonomy (GTDB): domain Bacteria; phylum Bacillota; class Clostridia; order Lachnospirales; family Lachnospiraceae; genus UBA2868. The sequence continues at coordinate 12,713 of JAUNNN010000043.1, read as the reverse complement.
CTTGTAGTTTATAACTGGAGATTACGTCAGCCATTCTTTACATTCATTATGGCAATACTTATGCTTCCTACACAGGTTCTTAGTATTGGTTTCTACCAGTTCATGTATGCAATTGGAATGACAAATAACTTTTTAGCATTGATTTTACCATCAATTGCTTCTCCATCAATGGTATTCTTCATGAGACAGTTCATGATTCCAGCTTTACCAATTGATATTATTTGTTCAGCAAGAATTGATGGATCGGGAGAATTTAAGACATTTAACTCAATCGTTCTTCCAATTATGAAACCAGCTATTGCTACACAGGCTATTTTCGCATTTGTTAATACATGGAACCAGTTGTTCATGCCACAGATTCTTTTAACAGATACAGAAAAGTATACAATGCCTATCATGGTTAGCTTACTTAAAGGTGATATCTACAAAACAGAGTACGGCTCAATTTACTTAGGTCTTACACTTACAGTATTACCACTCTTTATCGTTTACTTCGCACTTTCAAAGTACATCATCGCTGGTGTTGCTCTTGGTGGTGTAAAGGGCTAATAAAAAAGATTTTTGGAGACACGCCAAAAGGCGTGTCTCTTTCTTTTTCCCCTTAAATATGATAGAATACGGACGTTGTCGTTAAAATAGTTAACGACAATTAAAATATAAAATGAAGTGACCTGAACATTTATATCAGGCATAGAAAAGCGAAGATGAGTAATAATAGAAAAGTTTTTGCTGAGGGAATGAGAGATGGTGTACCAATCGCACTTGGATATTTTGCGGTTTCATTTTCTCTTGGAATTATGGCAAAGGCTACAGGAATAACACCTATACAGGGATTTTTTATAAGTTTATTTTGCAGAGCATCTGCAGGAGAATATGCGGGATATACAATGATTGCAGCAAGCGCAACTTATCTTGAAACGATTATTGTGTGTTTTATTGCAAACGCAAGATATCTTCTTATGAGCTGTGCAACATCTCAAAGAGTAAAGGAAGATATGTCATTGTTACATAGAATCGGTATTTCATTTGGTCTTACAGATGAAATTTTTGCGATTTCTATTTCAAGAGAAGGCTTCCTTAATCCATATTATACGTATGGTGCAGTTGCAGTTGCAGGGCCATGCTGGGCACTGGGAACTATGACAGGATGTATTGCTGGGGGAATACTTCCAATAAGAGTTGTAAGCGCGTTAAGTGTTGCGTTATATGGAATGTTTCTTGCAGTAATTATCCCACCAATAAAAAAGGAAAAAATCATTGGTGTTATTATTGTGATTTGTTTTGCATTAAGCTATGCATTTAACAGATTTGCAATTTTCAGCGGTATTTCATCTGGAACAAAAACAATAATACTTACGGTTGTGATTTCATCATTTGCAGCTATTATTTTCCCTAAGGAGGAGCAAGAATGAGTAGAGTCGCAGTAAGTGGTAATATTTATATATACATGGCAATTATGATTGGAGTGATTTTCTTAATCAGAGCATTGCCATTAACACTAATTAGAAAGCAGATAAAAAACAAATTCATTAGATCGTTTTTATATTATGTACCATATGTTACTTTAGCAGTAATGACATTTCCTGCAATTATGGAAGCAACACAGAATCCTATTGCTGGATTAATTGCTTTAGTTGGAGGAATTATTGCGGCTTGGTGTGGTCTTGGCTTACTTCAGGTATCAGTTATTTGCTGCCTTATAGTATTTATAGCAGAGTTTATTATTCATTAGATTTAGAGGGAATTATTTTTACAAATAGTTTATAGGGATTATGACATTAGCAAATTATATTGAACATTATACAAAAATGCCGGATGTGCTGTTGATGCTTGCTGTTTCTGCAACAACAGTCATGATTATGCACTTCATTCTTTCACTATTTACGAAGGCTGTTGGAGGAAATGTAATTGCAAGATTTGAAATATATTATGAAATGATTATTTCATCTACTGCAATGTTATTTTTTATTGGACTTTATTTCTTGATTGATTATAGATACTTTAATGTAGACGACAGCTTCTATAAAATATGGGAAAAGTATGATGATTTTCTACTACTTTTTGCTATGTTTATATCTGTTCTGTTTATGAATATTCTTGATAGAATTCTTGTCCCACTTAGAAGCATTACTAAGGATAAGAGAAGTATTCTTCGTATGATGGCAATGGTTTATATGCTTATTATTTTTGCATATATTAAATTTGTATATGAAGACAATAACTATGATGAAATAATAACGTATTTTATCATTATGATGCTTGGAAGATATATTTATTTTGATGCATCATTCAGGGATTTTGCAAATAGTATGAGAGAGATGCTATTTTTATCCCCAATTCTTTTACTTGCACTAATTACTACCGGTATTATGGCATTTTACGGATTCGGATCAGAGTATCTGCTTAAATCAAACGGTGTAGTTGGAAGCTTATGTATTGCACATCTTTATTTAACATTTGAGATATTTATTGCACATTTAATTGAGCGATTAATGAAGAAATGCTAAATCACATTTAACTTGACACAATACCACGATAAATATAATATTTAAAGTAAGGTTGGTTAATTATAATTAATAGATTGTGGATTGTGAGGCAAAAATGGGTAGACACGAAAATACAAAAGAACTATTTATAAAAATTGCTCTAAGAATGTTTGGAGAGAGAGGATATGAGTCTGTAAAGATTTCAGATGTTGCAGATGAAATTGGATGTACAGCTCCTGCTCTTTATAAGCATTATAAGAATAAAAAAGAATTATATGAAGCAATTTTAGAACAAAGCATTGCAGAGTATGATAAATCAATGCGTGATATTCACGTAGACTTTGAAGATGATGAGACTAAAAAGCATGCTATAAATATGACTGAAGAAGAGCAGATTACAGCTGCTAAAAATCTTTTCTTACTTCCACTTCACAGTGAAGGAGCTAGAGATTTTAGAAAGCTTATGACAATCGAGCAGTTCCATTCAGAGGAGCTTGCAGAGTTATATGATAGAAGATATGTATCTCTTCCATATGATAGATATGAGCAATGTTTTAAGGTTCTTATGGATGCAGGAAAGATGAAAAAAGCTGATCCTTATACATTAGCAGTAGCCTATGTATCACCTATAATTGTTTTTATTGGTGTTTGTGATCGTAACCCAGAAAAGGAAGACTGGGCACTTGAATGCATTGAAAAGCATGTAAAAGAGTTTAATAAAGTTTATCGTATTTGAACTTAGGAAATATGAATAACGAAGTAAGAAGTATAAAGAGGAAATGGCAAAAAATTGTATTTAGGGTAAATGTGGTTATAGCATTGCTTGTAACAATTACTGAAATTGTCGTCTTCTTCGATTTATATGCAAATAACCTTTTAGACTGTAGTCTGGAGGAATATATAATTAGATATATGCTTATCCCATTTGGTATAAATTGCATTCTGATTGCGATAATGCATATTGCGTATATATACGCTCAAAGATACATTAATTCAGAAAATCCAGATCCAATAAAAATAGATGCATGTGACAGAATAGTTAGTTGCACAGTTATTCGTGCCCTTTTTGGAATGTGTGCTGTTGTTGGTTATGTGCACTTCTTCTTCAGCATTACAATGGTTGCGTTCTGCATACCAGTTGTTCTTTGCGTTGTATTCATGGACGAAAAATTAAATATTGAGACGACAGTTCTGGGAGAAGTTGGTGTAATAGTAGTTGCAATACATCGATTTATGTGCGTGGGTGCTGGTGACAGATTTATAATTCCAGATGCCTTTATTTCTATGGTTGTCGTAGGTATTGCTGGCTTTATTTCAAGAGTAATGGTAATGTACACATTGAGACAGAGTCATGAACTTATTGATGCTAGAGAAAAGGCGATTTCTGCAAACGCAGCTAAGAGCGACTTTCTTGCAAGAATGTCTCACGAAATAAGGACTCCTATTAATGCTGTCATCGGTATGGATGAGATGATATTAAGAGAAAGTGAGGATCCAGAGGTTCTTGACTATGCAAATGATATCAGAAGTTCAGCTCATTCATTACTATCTATAGTAAATGATATTTTGGATATTTCTAAGGTTGAATCGGGAAAAATGGAGCTTATTCCAGTAGAATATGAGCTTGGAAGACTGATTCATGATATTTATTCTGCGTCATCCATAAGAGCAAGAGACAAGGGTTTACAATTTGATGTTGAAGTTGATAGCTCGCTTCCAAAGAGACTTATTGGTGATGATATAAGAATACGTCAGATTGTAAATAATCTTGTTAGTAATGCTATTAAATATACTCATGAGGGAACTGTTTTATTAAAGGTTGGTGGAGCTATAAATGGCGATAAGACATACCTTAATATAATGGTAAAAGATACGGGTATAGGAATTAAAGAAGAGGATCTGCCAAGAATAAGGGATGCATTCCAAAGAGTTGATGAAAACAAAAACAGAGCCATTGAGGGAACTGGTCTTGGTATAAAAATCACATTAGAGCTATTAGCACTGATGGATAGTGATCTTATGATAAATAGTGAATATGGAGTCGGCTCTGAGTTCTATTTCACTATAGAGCAGGATAATGCAAGTGACGAAGTAATTGGAGATTACTCAGCTAAATATGGCAAGAGAGCAGGAAGGCTTAGCAGTAATAAAAAGGATACTTGGACTGCTCCAAATGCTAATATATTAGTGGTTGATGATAGTGCCATAAATATAAAGGTATTTTGTTCATTACTTAAAAATCACAAAATGACAATTGATACAGCAAGAAATGGTGCTGAGTGTATCGTTATGGCGTCAAAAAAGAAATATGATATAATATTCCTTGACCATATGATGCCTGGAATGGATGGCATAGAGACTCTTACACAAATGAAAAATACAGCAGATTTAAAGAGTCATGATACTCCGGTAATAGCACTTACTGCAAATGCTGTTGTAGGGTCAAAGGATATTTATTTGTCAAAAGGATTTTCAGATTATCTTTCAAAACCGATTATGCCTGAAGAACTTGATGAAATGATTTTAAAGTATATTTCTATTTAAATAAAAGGTGTATTTGAAATACGCCTTTTTATCTTATATTGTGGCGTTATAAAAATAATTGATGGTATAAATAGTAAAACTAATATGAATTTTAATTTAATGTTTTGGACTAATAGCATACTACTTGGCGTAGGCCTTGCAATGGACGCGTTTTCGGTTTCATTAGCTAATGGATTGAATGAGCCTAAGATGAAGATAAGCAGAATGGCATTAATTGCAGGTGTATTTGCAGCATTTCAGGCTATAATGCCTATGACTGGATGGCTTTTAGTTCATACAATTGCGCAGAAGTTTTCACAATTTCAGAAGTTTATACCGTGGATTGCCCTTATTCTTTTACTTTTTATTGGCGGTAATATGTTAAAAGAGGGCTTCTCAAATGAAGATGAGGCTGAAGAAATAAAACAGGTGGGATTTCTTGCGCTATTGATTCAGGGTATAGCTACTTCTATTGATGCATTATCAGTAGGGTTTACTATAGCAGATTATGAAGTAATAATGGCGATTATATGCGCGCTAATTATTGCGGTTGTCACTTTTTTTATATGTATTACAGGGCTTAAAATAGGCAAAAAAGTCGGGACGAAGCTTTCAGGCAAAGCTAATATCCTAGGTGGTGTAATTCTTATTTTTATAGGAATTGAGATATTTGTTAAAGGTGTATTCTTTTAAAGTATTAAGGGGCTTAGATAAATAATTTTAGGGGAGATAAAATGAGCAACGTTTTAGTTTTTTTAGTGTCGGTACTTATAATAATTGTAGCGGTTACAAGTATTAATGAGAGAAAGTTAAAGCAGCCGAACGAAATTGTAATTCTAATCACATCATTATTTTTAGGAGTTATATTATCAGTATTTAACCGCCTTGATATACTTTCTATAACACCAAAAATCATCAATGTATTAAATACATATCGAATTGATAAGTTCTTACTTGAGGTACTTTTATGCTTTATGCTTTTCTCAGGAGCAAGTGAAATAAAGCTTAAAGATCTTAAGAAAAATTATATTCCAATTTCTTTACTTGCATTTATTACGACATTTATTTCATCATCATTATTTGGTGCAATGTTTTATGGAATATGTTATTTGTTAGGACTTGATATAAGCTTCACATTGTGCTTCTTGCTTGGATCAATTGTATCTCCAACAGATCCAATTGCAGCAACAGGAATCCTTGTAAAACTTGGACTTTCAGAGGACTTAGTTGCGACAATAGCAGGAGAGTCATTATTTAATGATGGTATTGGTGTTGCAATATTTGTATTCCTTGAATCATTATGTACAAATGCAAGTAACGCAAATTTCGTGCTAATAATGGCTAAGGAATTATTTGGAGCGATAGTGGTTGGATTTGTTATTTCAATTATATTCTTTAAATTACTTGAACAGACAGATGATCCAGTAAACCATATTATTTCTTCATTAATTGCTGTAATTTTGTGCTATGTAATATGTGAACATTTTGGATTTTCAGGTGCAATTGCCAGTGTAATATGTGGTATTTATTTTTCATCAAAACATGATAAGTATAAAGAGAAAAATCCATGTGTTGATTGCTGTAACTGGTATGATGATTTCTGGAAAATTGTTGATACACTTATGAACTACGTATTGTATGTTTTAATAGGTTTATCGTTTGTATATGTAGTTAATGTTAAATATGCAGTGGTAATAGCTATAGCAGTTATTGTAATTAATCTAATTGCAAGATTTGCAGGAGTATTTATATCAAGTGTTCTAGTTAGAAATAATCCAGGACATTACTCAAACACAAATCTTACAATCCTATTAACATGGAGTGGACTGAAGGGGGGTCTATGTCTCGCCCTTGGAATGAGTACAGGTGATTTCCTTCCAAATTCAGTTTATTTGTACTTCCTTATAGTTACATTTAGTATAATTGTGTTTACGACGATTATTCAGGGACTTACAGTTCCATATGTATATAAAAAGATACAGCATACATTACCAAATAAGTTATAATTAATATTAGAATGGAATGGGTCGAGTGAATGCTCGACCTTTTGAATACTATTAAGGTAGCCTGCTGGATGGGAGGAATTACTTATGAAGGAATATAAGTTTTATGGATGGCAGAGCGCAGATGTGCCTGCAATATCAGATGAATATAAAGAAATAGAAAACCCAAGACATTTGTATGATTTGTTATCAGAAATATGGTGCGCTGATACTTGCGCGCCAAGAATGAGAGATGGTTGGTCAAAGGAAAATATGACTTTGGGACAGTGCTCAATTACCGCATTTCTTGCGCAAGACATATTTGGTGGAGAGGTGTATGGCATTTTAAGAAGTGGTGGAAATTATCATTGTTATAATGTTATTGGAGATTGCGTGTTTGATTTGACAAGTGAGCAGTTTGGAGATGAGGTTTTATCTTATGAGGATAATCCAAAGCAGAGTAGAGAGGTTCATTTTGCAAAGGAAGAAAAACGATTAAGATATGAGTATTTAAAGGCTGAGCTAAGGAAAGCACTTGGCAAATCAGTAGTTTTAAAGTGATTTATTTATGAAATACAATAAGACATGTAAGGCAAAATTTATAGATCGTCCCAACAGATTTATCGCACATGTGGAAGTCATGGGACATATAGAAACCGTTCATGTGAAAAATACTGGCAGGTGTAAAGAATTACTAATTCCAGGTGTTACTGTAATACTTGAAGAATCTGATAACACTGAGAGAAAAACAAAGTATGATTTGATTGCTGTTTACAAAGAGGGTTTTGGCCTTATAAATATTGATTCACAGGCTCCAAATAAGGTTGCTAAAGAGTGGCTTGATAGTAAAGACTATTCCTATATCAAGCCAGAATATACATATGGAAATTCAAGAATTGATTTCTACATGGAAAAAGGTGAGCAGAAATATCTTATGGAGGTAAAGGGTTGTACGCTTGAAAAAGATGGTATTGGCTACTTCCCTGATGCACCAACAGAGCGTGGTGTAAAACATATATATGAGCTTATAAAAGCAAAGAAGGAAGGCTTTATGAGTTCTCTTGCATTTGTAATTCAGATGGAGGGAGTGAATGAAGTTCTCCCAAATATTGATACACATCCAGAGTTTGGTGTAGCTATGGCAGATGCTAGAAAAGCAGGTGTTGAAATAGTATTTATCAAATGCCAGGTGTCAGAGGATGGCTTGATGGCAGTAAAATAGGTACAGATCAGTTAGAAAAAGGTATGGATTTTAATTATTCATTATGCGAGATTTGATTTGTGAAGTGTTTCTAGGGAAGAGTGGATGAAGTAAGAGAGGTGTATAGAGTGAAACATTGTGTAGAGTGTGGAACAGAGCTTATCAAAAAGGAATTAGAAAAAGAAGGTTTGATTCCTTTTTGCCCAAAGTGTGAACAGTTCAGATTTCCAATATTTAATACTGCTGTTAGTATGATTGTGGTGGATAGAAAGAATAAAAAGATATTGCTGATTCAGCAGTATGGTCGTCCATTTTATATTTTAGTAGCTGGATATGTGAATAGAGGAGAAGCAGTTGAGACGGCGGTAGTAAGAGAAGTAAAAGAAGAAACAGGACTTGATGTTAATGAGATTAGATTTAACCGGAGTAAGTTTTTTGAACCATCAAATACTTTAATGATTAATTTCACTTGTTATATCGATGATGCAAATGCACTTTCTGTAAATGAGGAAATTGATAGCTATGCATGGTTTGATTTTGCGGAAGCTAAAAAGGAAATAAAAGATGGAAGCTTAGCAGAGGAATTTTTAGTAAAATACCTTGATGATATGGAAAATGTAGCAGGCTAAGGTTTATGGCCATACAAATGTTATAATGAAGGAACAAAGGTAAAGCAGGTAGATGGCTTACGATTTGAAACGATAGGAGGGTAATTTATAAATGATTAAATTAATGAGTAGAACAAAAACTATATTGGTATTAATGCTCGCATTAGCACTATGTGGATGCGGTACAAAAGCAAATGATAATGTGGCTAAAACAGAGGAAGCTGAAATAAATATTGAATATCCTAAAATAGTAGTTATAGGAGAGGCATCATATTATGGAACTGATGAAAAGTGTGAAATGGTTCCTAGAAAGGCAGTAGATGGTACAATTGAGTCTTTTGTTGATGCAGCAATTATGCCTGATGTAGATGGATATGCAAACTTTGGGGCTGACCAAGGTAAGCTTGAATATATGTTTGTTGAAGATGGTAGACTAATTGTTCATATAGGCGATGATTGGTATTACTTTGAAAAGAAGGCTGAAAATACGGCAGTTTACAATCCATGGATAGATACGGATGAGCAGGGAGTTCTTGAGGCAACCGGACATAGCATAAAGGCACCAGAAGGAGCGAGCGATGTGAACTATTCTTATTGTGTGGATGACAAAATGGCACAGGTCACATACATGGAGGATAGCATCAACTGGACATATCGTATAAAAGGGACATCCGCACTTGAAGATATCTCTGGAATGTACTATGAATGGAATGTATCTGAAGATGGTATGGTATCTGGGAAAAATGCGGTTTATATGAGCTACTCTGATGCGAAAGAGGACAGTGAATATATTGATGATGTGTATTACGCACAGGTTGTGAACTGGTATGATGATGAAACAGGTGATACATATTCACTGTCAGCAAGTGGTAATAATTTAAATGGTATGGACATTCAGGTATATGCTGAACAGTTGTTTACAAAATAATATTAATTTAGAGAGGACCATGTAGAGATACATGGTCCTTTTTTCACTGGAGGTAAACTTGTTTAAGTAATATGTTATAAGTAAGTTCGGGTAATATGTTATAAACAAGTTTGAATGCCGAAATTTATATCGAAAACGCAAAATATGGCAAAAAGTGACAAAAATATCGATTTGAGATTGAAAATCCATGGTGACGTGGTATAATATTAATACGCGTCATATAAAGGAGGAGTATTATGTTATTACAGTTTTCGGTGGAGAATTTCAGATCCTTCAAGGAAAGAACAGTTTTATCATTAGAAGGTTCATCGGATAAGAATTTACCCAATAATGTGGTGGAATTTGGTAAAGAGAAAGTACTAAAGGTGGCAACTGTTTTTGGCGCAAATGCTGCAGGAAAAAGTAATTTGTTTTTAGCATTAACTGCGGCAATCATTACTGTAAAGAGATCAGATGTCAGACAGGTTGGAGAACCATTATATACAATTGTTCCGTATTTGTTTGATAATGAATCAGCAAAGGAACCTACTTCTTTTGAATTTGTGTTTGTTGCAGAGGGTAAGAAGTATGTGTATGGATATTCTGCGACTAATCAGAAGGTATGTACAGAGTATCTTTATGTATATAATTCTTCACGTCCAACAACTATTTTTGAAAGAGATGAGTCAGCTGAGGAAAAGTACACATTTACCAATCAGGCATTAAAAACAAAATTGAAACCACTCACGGAGAGAAATACAGAGAATAAACTTTTCCTTGCGACAGCAACAGCATGGAATGCAGAAGAAACAAAAATTCCGATGATGTGGATTACAAATTCTATAAATACGTATGATACAAACTATGAGAATGCATTAAATATCACAGGCGATATGTTTGAGAAGGACTCTGACAATTCGCTTAGAAGATTTACTAATAATATTCTTAAAGAAGCAGATATCAATATCTGTGATTATGAGTTTGAAAGCCGAGATGTTCCTTTGGAAGGAATTCCAGCGCTCGTACTAGCTAATCAACCAGGTACTGTGCCAGAGATACGAGGCAAAGAGTATAAGATAACTACAAAGCACATTATTGAGGATGAAAAGGGAAATAAAGAAGTATTTCCATTGGGAATGCAATTAGAGTCGCTTGGAACACAGAAGATATTCTTTATGAGCCCGATTATCAAAAAGGCTTTTGAAACAGGTGAGACCGTATGTATTGACGAGTTCGATAAGAGCATACATCCGATGCTTGTTTGCTATTTAGTGGGACTATTTAATAATCCAGATGTGAATATAAAAAATGCGCAGCTGATTATTTCTACGCATACCATGTCTTTGCTTAATCTTAATGATTTAAGACGAGATCAGATTTATTTTGTAGAAAAGAATCAAAAGACTGGTGTTTCTGAATTGTATTCACTGGACGAATTTTCACCTAGAACTCGTGAAGATATTAGAAAAGCCTACCTGCTTGGCAGATATGGTTCTGTACCAGATTTGGGAATGGGGGATGGCCTATGGGATTAAACAAACATGGTTATACTCCTAAGAAACGTAATTCAAATAGTCGAAAGCGTAAGAAGATTATTTTTATTGCCACTGAGGGAAAGAATAAAACTGAGAAGTTATATTTCAAGAAGTTTAATAGCGATAAAGTGCAGATAAGGTTTGCAAAGGGCGGCTCAACAGATCCAGTTAATATGGTGTCAGAATTACTTTCTGAATGTAAAGATATGGGCTTTGATCCGGAAGCTGGCGATACGGCATACTGTGTTCTTGATTCGGATTTTGTGGCTAGTAAAAATAAACAGATAGCATTGGCTGATAAAAAAGCTGAAGCGAATGCGCTATCCTTAATTGTTTCGAGCCCATGTTTTGAAATCTGGTATCTTTGTCATTATGATTATTCTACTAAAGCATTTGGCTCGAATGAAGAAGTCATTGATGAACTTAAAAAGAGAATACCTCAGTATGATAAGAACAAGGAAGATATGTATGAATTGCTTCGGCCTATGCAGGATAATGCTACTGCGAATGCAAAGAGGCTGGAGAAGTATAATCTTCAAGGTGGCAAGAAACCGCATACAGTTGAATTTATGCCAAGCACAGAAGTGTATCGCATTATTGAAACTATATTGGAAGCTGAAAATGAGAAATGAAATTATTACATACAATGACGGAAGTCTAGAATTAAACAGGTAATATATATTAAAGATATATGAAGGAATAGAAAAAAGGAAAGTAAAGGTTTATTACAGATTTTAAAATGTGATTTGTATAATAGTCATGAATCTTTCCTGAAATTAGAGCATAGTTAATGTCATATTCATCTGCCACGGCAGATTGTGCCGATTCTCTTAGAAAGCCAGTAATGGCAAGGCTTTGCGGGTATGCGAGGTTGAAAAATAACACAAAAATAACACTCTTGCGGGAAGGAGATAGGGATATGAGAGCCTAAAACTGCAGGGTGGGAATGGAACTTGAAGACAATGGAATCGGGGATGTGGTAGAGGGAGAGGATCATGTAGAGATACATGATCCTTTTTCTGCGGGGTAAACTTGTTTGAGTAATATGATGCAAGTAAGTTTCTGTTGAACTTGTTTGAGTAATATGTTATAAACAAGTTAGAGGTGGATAAAATGAACTATAATTTTTCAAAGGACATAAAATCAATTCGTGAGCTCTTAAATCTTTCGCAAAGTGAATTTGCGAATCAACTTGGTGTAGAAAGAGTTACTATTTCTAGAAGCGAGCTAGGGAAAACAGAACCATCACCCAAACTTTTAGAGAGTGTATATACATATTCCTTTAATAAAAAGATTAAACTTAATAAGTTAAAAGAAATGTTTTGGAGAGATGACTTAGGAAATAATTTGAAACTATTATTTCATGGGGCTAAAAGCGAAATAATTGGGAATATAGATGTTCTACATGGCAGAAATAACAATGATTTTGGCCAAGGATTTTATACCGGTGAAAGCTATGAACAAGCAATAT
>JAUNNN010000084.1 GCA_030531435.1 Lachnospiraceae bacterium | reverse complement strand
TCAGATGATTTTCGATTGTTCGGAAAATGGAATAACTGGTTACTTACAACCGTTCAGCTTCAAGGGTATTGATTATTGGGTAATACGTGAAGAGAACTGCGTAATGGTAATACTTCCAGAGGAATATTAGAAAAACTAGGGGGGATGCCCCTCTTAGTTTTGACAATGACATTGAATGTTTGAAAAGTTGAAAGGTATAGGTAAATGATTATGGAAAATATGATGAAAAAATACATTGGCGAAAGCAATTATAGTGAAACAAACCATGTTAGAAATTTCTGCCTATATTGGATAAAGGCATCAAAAGGAAGTGGAGATGAATGGAGAAAGGAAAATGACCTTGATTGTTTGTATTTTAATGGAGATTTAAGGGCTGACACATTGATGAGCGCCTGGACTCCTATAAAGTGGGTCGCAGATTTTCTTAATAAGGACAAAGGCAAGAAATTTTACAAACATCTTAAGAACGAAGCTAATCCATGCAGAGATTTGGAATTCTTATATGAAAACTGTGATACGTATTTACCACGTAACCATGAGTTAGTGTTCCTATTAGAAAAATTTCTTACACTGGCAGAGCAAAGGAGCAATTATATCTTGCTTCCAGACAGAAGAATGAACTGTGACAGGTATCATATGAATATTGATGGTAAAGAAGTATGGCTGTATGATTCTGTTCCAGCAACACTTTATCATGTGTTTAACGAGAAAACCCTTGGAAAGTATTTTACAGACATAACTCCTGAAACGTGGATCAAGCGTGAGCATCTGACTGTTGGATTTGTAAATTCTATTATTGCTCAGGACAAAATAATAAAGATGCCAGGGTTTGATGGCAAAGGTAGTGCTAAGTGGCTTGATGATGAAGAAAGCATTACAAAGGCACTTCAATATATGATAGCTTTTCTTGAAGCTAGAAATGCTGAAGTATTTAATATCGTTACACTTGAGGATATATATGCAAAGTTAGTAGAACACGAAAACAAATATTTTTACATTGAAGATATATCGGGTAAGGCAAAAATAATAAAAAAGGTATATGCTAGTAATGTAAGAAGAGAATATGAAATGCTCCTTGACAGGGAATGCTTTGGGGATATGTATTTTGATCCTGTATGGGAAGAACGTATTGTGTTTGATATAAATTATACGGTTAATGGTGAAAAAATAACTGAGACATGTGTGATAAAATCATGTAAAGATGGAATAATAATTCCTACCGAAGATGAAATATATAAAGACAATAAAATAGCTATCAAATGGGACTAGACTTATAGGAGATTATACATATGAAAATATATTGCATAAGTGACATTCACGGATTTTTAGCAGAATTTGAAGAGGCGTTATCTCTTGTATTAGACCATCTAGATGAGCCCGATACAAAGCTGTGCCTTTTGGGGGACTATATTCATGGGGGAAATGACAACTACAGGGTACTTGATAAGATAATCAGCCTTCAGAGAAAATATGGTTCAGATAAAGTTATTGCTCTTTTAGGGAACCATGAAGAGTTCGTATTAACCGGATATTCAACAGTAAATAATATGAATATAATAGAAGATGAGGAATACGGGACAGATGATGGAAGAGATGATAAATACATCCAGTGGTTTGAAAATCTTCCACGATATTATACGGAAGGGAATACAATATTTGTACATGCAGGAATAGACGAAGACGCTGGCGACATGTGGGAATGGGGAACTTCAGACGAAATATTTGTAAGCAAATATCCTGCGGAAACTGGAAAAATAGAAGGGTTGGAAATGAAAGTAGTGGCTGGACATGTGGGCACGGCTGAAATATCGGAAGACCCTAGATTTCATGATATATATTATGATGGAGACTCTCATTATTATATAGATGGAACGGTAATGGACAGTGGTATTATTCCTGTTTTATTGGTAGATACTGACGAGAACAAATATTATCAGGTTACTGAAGGTGGAAACTATTTGGTTTTTCCATATGATGTAGAATAACAATTGTAGAAACAATTTATTATGGGGATATATATTATGGAAGATGTGAGTTTTATTATAAATAAAAACAATACTCAACATTTAAGCGAAAGTGGAGGAAAGTTTGATCAGGATAAAACAGATTCCTGAGTTGAAAAAGCTGTTTGAGTTTTAATGTTTTTGGAGGACAGGACAATATGAATTTAAAAATTAGTCATAAAGAAAGCTATATTATTTATGATTTTGACATTCAGAATGAAAAGGCATCTATTATTGAAAATAATGCAAATGATTTTCTTAAAATAATTTTTGCTGATAAAAACTACAATGAAATAAAGAGATGGCTTATATCAAGATGTGGCGGCAAGAAAACAATAGAAGAAGCCATTAATCTGTGTAAGACAAATAAAGGTGTTTCTGTTGTAGATAATATTACAATTGAAATAATGTAAAGTGGCTTAAGTCAGGGTAAGTCTATGAATGTAAATGAAGATAAAATAAAGTCAATTAATGGTTGTGAAATTCTTTCGGATCTGAAGGCTGGGAAAGAAATCATCTGGATAAATCCAGATAAGACTGATTTCATTTCAGCTTGTGAGGACACAGAACTTACAATGAAAGATATTGATGATGCTGAAGATAGATTAAAGCGCTTCGCACCTTTTATTATGAAATGCTTTCCTGAAACAAAAAATCAGGGTGGTATAATCGAGTCTGTTTTAACACAGATTCCAAATATGAAAGAACTTATTAATTCAAAATATGGCAGTGATATTAAAGGAGCTTTACTATTAAAGCAGGACAGTCATCTTGCTATTGCTGGTTCTGTTAAGGCAAGAGGCGGTATATATGAAGTTCTGAAACATACTGAAGACTTGGCCTTAGAGCATGGTTTGCTTACACTTGAAGATAACTATGAAAAACTTGCAACTGACGAGGCAAGAGAATTTTTTAAAAATTATACTATACAGGTAGGCTCAACAGGTAATCTTGGTTTAAGCATTGGTATTATAAGTGCAGCAATCGGTTATGAGGTAATAGTTCATATGTCATCGGATGCCAAACAGTGGAAAAAAGATCTGCTTCGTA
>JAUNNN010000042.1 GCA_030531435.1 Lachnospiraceae bacterium | reverse complement strand
CTTGAATTATTTTTTAAGTACTGGATCAAAGTATGAAACAGAAGTATTTCCATAAGATGTTGGCACTTTAAGAATTGGATCTTTATCTGAGAACCCATAGAAGTATGTGTATGTAGAAGTACAGTTAATATTTTTATAGTTTCCTTCTGCAATAACCTGTGGATTATCACCATTTATACCCATTCTCATAAGTGCTGGCTCAGATTCAGAACTCTTTTGGAAGAATACTGAATCACCATATACATTAAACAAATCTACTGTATAATCAGTAAGCTTTTCCTGCTGTTTTGTAGAAAGATCATATCTGTATATTCTGTATGAGTCATCAATGTTCATGTAGTAGAGGTAATTTCCCTCATGAATTATATTATAGGCTCTTATATCATCAAATAATCCAATTGAATCATTTGTAGGATTATAAAAGCTTAAGTAATAGCTATTTTCAGTGTTATATGTAAGGAACACACCATTATATGGACAAGCTACAAAAATCTCTTTATCAGATATTTTTTCTTTTCCAGTATCATCTGTTGTTGCCTTGTAAAGAGTAAGACCTTCTTTGGCATCGTAATGCTGATAGTAAAGGTTGTCGCCATATAATACAAGGGAATTTACTATAGCTTTATCATGGTTTGTAGTACCTGCAGTACCAGTAAGGTTAGTAGAGCAAACACCATATAATCCACCAAGCCCGAATACCTGATCATCTGCACTTGGGCTCTGATAGAAATATACTCTGTCACCATACACATTTATGTATTCACATGGCACATTACATACAACTTCGGCCTCAGTTCCATCTGGTTTCATTCTATAGAGTTTTTTTGAATCATATGGATTTGAAAAATAAACATATCCATCTGACTCGCAAAATAGAGCATGGTTATTAAGATTTCCTGTTGTATTTCCAATAAAACCTTCTGGTACAGGAATATGTCTATTTTTGTATATGTACAATGTGACTCCAGCACCAATTAATATAATTATTAATAAAAATATGATTAAAGTAATTATTCCTGAGCCTTTTTTATTACCCATAAAATCACCCCTTTTATTGCTATAAATTTTGCTAATTTAAATAAAGATTATTTTATATATTATATATCGACATTAACCTTAATAATTTATACAAAGATTATATATAAATGAGCCTGATTATGCAATTGATAGAATGGGCAGGAAATGGTAAAATTATCTATAATTATGGATAAAAATAGGAGCATAAGATGAGATACGAAGAATTGATAGTTTATAAACTTTCAGACGATGAAAATATACTTTTTTCAATTAGCGAAATTGCAAAATTTTTAGATGGTTCAGATACAGAAATTGCAAACGAAGGAGAAGCTAAAGCAGTGCTTCATCAGGCAATGCTTGATTTAATTGAGCTTGCCTCTTCATTTGGATATAGCGGAAATTTATGGCATGCATACCTAACACATATTCTTGCAAATAACGAAAACGCATATTCAACAGCATGTGAGATAAGAGGAAGTGTTAATGGCAGCGTAAATGACGCAGCACTCCATGATATGGTTATTTTCAAAGAAATGTTTGACTATGACTTTAATGAACTTTTATCAAGACTTTCAGCTAAGGAGTTATCTTTCATCCTTGACTATACTGGTGATGAGAATACAGGAAAAGTCTTTAATAAGAGAGTAAGAGATAGAATTGTTGATTTGACAAATAAGCTATCAAATGCAGCTAACGCAGATGAATTTAAAACAATGGTAACTGATTTCTATAAGGATTTCGGCGTTGGTAAATTTGGTTTACATAAAGCGTTTAGAGTTGAGCATGATGAGAATGTAGAAATAGTACCAATTACTAATATTGCTCATGTATATCTTGATGATTTGGTTGGATATGATATTCAGAAGGCAAAGCTTATTGAAAATACTGAAGCCTTTCTTGAGGGTAAGCCATGTAATAACTGTCTTTTATATGGTGATGCTGGAACAGGTAAATCAAGCTCAATAAAAGGTATTCTTAATAAATACTACGACAGAGGACTTCGTATTATTGAAATATATAAGCATCAGTTTAAAGACTTAAATGCAGTTATTTCTGAAATTAAAAACAGAAACTATAGATTTATTATTTATATGGATGACCTTTCTTTTGAAGAATTTGAAGTTGAATATAAATATTTAAAGGCCGTAATTGAAGGCGGACTTGAGAAGAAACCATCAAATGTTCTTATTTATGCAACATCAAATAGAAGACATCTTGTAAAAGAAACCTTCTCAGATAGAAATGATTATGATGATGAACTTCATAAGTCAGATTCTATGCAGGAGAAAATTTCATTATTTGCAAGATTTGGTGTATCTATTTATTTCCCATCACCTGAAAAGAAGGAGTTTAATAATATCGTTAAAGAGCTTGCAAAGAGATATGATCTTAACATAGAAGAAAATGAGCTTGTTCTTGAAGCAAATAAATGGGAATTAAGCCATGGCGGATTGTCAGGTAGAACTGCATCACAGTTTATTGATTATTTAAGAGGCACGAGATAGTATGAAATGCTTTGCAGCAATTGATGTCGGCTCATATGAGCTTACAATGAAAATTTTTGAAATAAACAGTAGAGGCGATATTAGACAAATAGACCATATTCGTCATCGCATAGAACTTGGTACAGATACGTATAATATGGGAAAAATCAGCCACGAGAGAGTTGATGAATTATGTAATTATCTCCTTGAATTCAAAAGAATAATGAATTCCTATAAGGTAGATGATGTAAAAATATATGGAACGTCTGCTATTAGAGAAACAGAAAATACATTAATTATTCTTGAACAAATAAAACTTCGTACAGGTCTTACTGTTAATGTGCTCTCAAACTCAGAACAGAGATTTCTTCATTATAAAGCAGTTGCATCAAAGGGTGAGAAGTTTGAAACATCTGTTAGTAAGGGCTCTGCATTAATAGATATTGGTGGCGGAAGTATTCAGATATCTATTTTCTCAGAAGGAAAGCTTATTACTACCCAGAACATTCGTCTTGGAATTTTAAGAATGAGAGAAATGCTCTCTGATCTTCAGCCAAAAACAAAAGATTATGCAAAGCTTGTTGAAGAGCTTATTGATAATCATTTATATCCATTTAAGAATTTATACTTAAAAAATGTTGATATTCAAAACATCATAGTTGTGGATGACTATATTTCACATATTATTCAGAAGGCGTTTTCAAAGGATACTGTTGATGCTGAAGAATATAAAGTATTCATAAAGCGTTTCAAGGAAAAGAGTGCAATAGACCTATGTAAGGAATATGACCTTGCCCAGGAAAGCGCATCACTAATTCCAACATCAGCACTGTTACTTAGACGTATTCTTAAACATACAGGAGCAAAGCGTATATGGGCTCCTGGAGTAAGCCTTTCAGATGGAATTGCATATGAATATGCTGAGAACGAAAAGTTAGTTAAAAACAGACATAATTTTGAAGAAGATATTATTTCATGCGCAATAAACACAGCAAAGAGATATGATGCAAACGATACAAGAAATCAGCTTGTAGAGTCAATTGCCATGACATTATTTGATAGTACAAAGAAAATTCATGGAATGGGCAATAGAGAAAAACTTATACTACGTATTGCTGCAATTCTTAATGACTGTGGGAAATATATGTCACTTGAAGAGGCTGCTGAATGCTCATATACAATTATTATGGCGACAGAGCTTATTGGATTATCACATGCAGAACGAGTTGTTGTTGCAAACGTTGTAAGATTTAATAAAACTCATTTTGTATATTTTGATGATATTTCAAAAGAGGAAACACTTACAAAATCACAGTATCTTACAATGGCTAAGCTTACAGCAATTTTCAGACTTGCAGATGGTATATGTAGAAGCTACAAGAAAAAGATTGAAAGTATAAATGCATCAGTAAAAGATGAGATGCTAAATATTAACGTAATCTGCGATGATGATATTGTTCTTGAAAAAGGATTTTATGATAGAAAAGCGAAGCTGTTCGAAGAGGTATTTTCAGTTAAACCAGTGCTTAAGCATAAAAAGAAAGTGATGGGTATCTAGTATGGATAAATCAAGCCTTGAATCTTATGAAAATTATTACAACAGAGAATTAAGCTGGATTAAGTTTGATGAAAGAGTACTTAATGAAGCAAAGGATAAAGCATATCCTTTATTTGAGAGGCTCAAATTCCTAAGTATTACAGCATCAAATCTTGATGAGTTTTTCATGATAAGAGTAGCCTCTCTTGAGGATATGATTTCTGCTAAATATAGCAAGAAGGATATTGCAGGAATGACTCCTGA
The DNA here is from genome assembly GCA_030531435.1 of Lachnospiraceae bacterium. Lineage (GTDB taxonomy): Bacteria > Bacillota > Clostridia > Lachnospirales > Lachnospiraceae > UBA2868. The sequence continues at coordinate 12,696 of JAUNNN010000042.1, read as the reverse complement.
AGAACAGCTTAAGGAAATATACAAAGAGACACATAACCTTGTTTCCATGCAGTATAACACCTTTAACCGCTCACTTCTTCCAGAACTTTCACAGGAAGGAATTAACTTTATTTCATGCCATGAAGACCTTACAAAGCAGCAGGCGGAATTTGTAGATAAATTTTTTATGGAAGATGTGTATCCTGTACTAACACCTATGGCTGTTGATTCATCAAGACCATTTCCATTAATTAGAAATAAGACACTGAATATTGGCGCCCTTCTTTCTAAAAAGAATGGAGATAAGGAAGTGGAATTTGCCACAGTTCAGGTTCCTGATGTACTTCCAAGAATCGTCATTATTCCAGATGAAAATGAAAAAGTTACAATTATACTTCTTGAAGAAATAATTGAAAAAAATATTGAAAAGCTTTTCTTAAACTACAATGTTCTCTGCGCTCATCCATTTAGAATAATGCGTAATGCAGATCTTACAATTGATGAAGACGATGCAGAAGACCTTCTTAAAGAAATTGAAAAGCAGATTAAGAAGAGAGCTTGGGGTGAAGCAATTAGGCTTGAAGTAGCAGAAGATATTGATAAAAAGCTTTTAAAGCATCTTAAGTCAGAATTATCTGTTAATGATTCAGAAATATTTAAAATAAATGGACCTCTTGATCTTACATTCTTAATGAAGATGTATTCATTATCAGGCTTTGATCATTTAAGAAGTGAGAAATTTATTCCAAAGGAGAATCCAAGAATTCCTCAGGGAAAGGATGTTTTTGAATGTATTAGAAAAGGCGATATTTTACTTCATCATCCTTATGAAACATTTGAGCCTGTAGTTGAATTTATAAGACAAGCTGCAAATGATGAGAAGGTTCTTGCCATAAAGCAGACTCTTTATAGAGTAAGTGGTAATTCTCCAATTATTGCGGCTTTAGCAAAAGCAGCTGAAAATGGTAAACAGGTATCAGTACTTGTAGAATTAAAGGCAAGATTTGATGAAGAGAATAATATTATTTGGGCAAAGAAGCTTGAAAAAGCTGGATGTCATGTAATATATGGTCTTGTTGGCTTAAAGACTCATAGTAAGATTACACTTGTTGTTAGAAAAGAAGAGGAAGGTATTAGAAGATACGTCCATCTTGGAACAGGTAACTATAATGATTCAACAGCTAAGCTTTATACAGACATAGGACTTCTTACATGTTCAGAGCCAGTTGGAGAAGATGCTACTGCAGTCTTTAATATGCTATCTGGTTATTCTGAGCCTATGTGGTGGAATAGATTGTCATTAGCTCCATTATGGCTTAAAGATAAGTTTATTTCTTTAATAGAAAGAGAACGTGATAATGCAATTCTTGGAAAAGAAGCAAAAATTATTGCTAAGATAAATTCTTTGTGTGATAAAGATGTAATAATGGCGTTATATGATGCAGCATCACATGGTGTAAAGATTGATCTTATAGTAAGAGGTATTTGTTGTCTTAAAGTTGGAATTAAAGATATATCAGAAAATATTACAGTAAGATCAATAGTTGGTGAGTTCCTTGAACACTCAAGAATTTTCTATTTCGAGAATGGTGGAAATTCTGAAGTTTACTGTGCATCAGCAGACTGGATGCCAAGAAACCTTGAAAGAAGAGTAGAAATCCTTTATCCTATCGATGATGAAAAATTAAAAGAAGAAGTAATTCATATTCTTGATGTATTGCTTTCAGATAATATAAGAGCTTCATTTATGCAAAAAGACGGTACATATGAAAAAATAGACCGAAGAGGAAAAGTATCCGTATGTGCCCACGAAGTATTTAAAGAAGAAGCTACAGAAGCATCAAAGAAAACAGATACTATAAAAGATGACAGAGTGTTTATTCCAAGAGAAAGAATTGAGGTGTTCTAAATGATTTATGATGAAGAAGTTTTAAAAGCCTTTCTTGAAAATCAGGGACAGTTATTTGATGAACCTGTTGCAGAAAATATGGAGGAAGCAGATGATTTCCTTGATATGATGATGGCAACTGTAGTAAACTCCGTGAAGGAAGTTGATGAATATTTCGAAGAAGCAGGTCTTGATGTTGAAGGAGATATTATGGATGCTTGCGAAGTATTCCCTATTCCAGATGGAAGATATTTAATAGTTGAGGGATAAGAAGACGTAAATAAATATAAGTGTGCGTCACTTGATGAGAAAATATATACGAGGAGAATGAAAAATGATATCTGCAAATAACGTAACATTGCGCTTAGGAAAGAAGGCGCTTTTTGAAGACGTAAACATCAAGTTTACTGAAGGAAACTGTTATGGTCTTATTGGTGCAAATGGTGCTGGTAAGTCTACATTCCTTAAAATTCTTTCAGGACAGCTTGATACAACAAATGGTGATATAGTAATCACTCCTGGACAGAGACTTTCAGTTCTTGAACAGGACCACTTCAAATATGATGAATATACAGTTATGGATACTGTAATAATGGGTAACCAGAGATTATATGACATCATGAAGGAAAAGGATGCTATTTATGCAAAAGAAGACTTTTCTGATGAAGATGGTATTAGAGCAAGTGAACTTGAAGTTGAGTTCGCTGAAATGGATGGATGGGAAGCTGAATCAAATGCAGCAACTCTTCTAAATGGTCTTGGTATTGAAACAGATTTACATTACTCAGTAATGGGTACACTTAATGGTTCAGAGAAGGTTAAGGTGTTGCTTGCAAGAGCACTATTTGGTAATCCAGATATTCTTCTTCTCGATGAGCCTACAAACCATCTTGATCTTGATGCTATTGCATGGCTTGAGGAGTTTCTTATTAACTTCGAAAATACAGTAATTGTAGTCAGCCATGACAGATACTTTTTAAATAAAGTTTGTACACATACAGCAGATATCGACTACGGTAAGATTCAGTTATACGCTGGTAACTATGATTTCTGGTATGAATCATCACAGCTTCTTATTCAGCAGATGAAGGAAGCTAACAAAAAGAAAGAAGAGAAGATTAAAGAATTACAGGAATTCATTTCAAGATTCTCAGCTAATGCCTCAAAATCAAAACAGGCTACATCAAGAAAGAGAGCTCTTGAAAAAATCGAGCTTGATACAATTAAGCCATCAAGCCGTAAATATCCATATATTGATTTCAGACCAGAGCGTGAAATTGGAAACGAAGTACTTTCTGTTGAAGGTATTTCAAAGACAATTGATGGTGTAAAAGTATTAGATAATATTTCATTTATTTTAGGACATGACGATAAGGTTGCATTTGTTGGTGGTAATGAGCAGGCAAAGACAGCATTATTTAAAATCCTTATGGGTGAGATGGAGCCAGATGAAGGAACATATAAATGGGGTGTTACAACATCTCAGGCATATTTCCCAAAGGACTTTGGCGGTGAGTTTGATAACGATTATACAATTACAGACTGGCTCATGGGATATTCTCCAGTTAAGGATGTTACATATGTAAGAGGTTTCCTTGGAAGAATGCTTTTCCCAGGTGAAGATGGTGTTAAGAAAGTTAAAGTTCTATCAGGTGGTGAGAAGGTAAGATGCCTTCTTTCAAAGATGATGATTTCTGGCGCTAACATATTAGTACTTGATGAGCCTACAAACCATCTTGATATGGAAAGTATTACAGCTCTTAACAATGGTATGATTAAGTTCCCAGGTGTAATGTTATTTGCCTCAAGAGACCATCAGATTGTTCAGACAACAGCTAATCGTATTATGGAGATTCTTCCAAATGGTACTCTTATTGATAAGATTACTACATACGATGAATATCTTGAAAGCGATGAGATGGCAAGAAAGAGAACTGTATATACTGCTGACAGAGAGGATGATGATGTCTAAATGAAATTACTTTTTGTTGATTTAGATGACACACTACTTAATTCAGATAAAGTAATAGATAAACCTAATCTTGATGCAATTGAAGAAATGGTTTCTAGAGGAAATAAAGTAATAATTACTTCAGGAAGACCGTTCTTAAGTGTAAAGAAGCTTGCAGAAAAATATGGGTTTTTAAGAGAGGGTTTTTATATAGCCTGCTTTAATGGTGGTTCTATTTATGATGCTAATACGTTAGAGAAACTTGCAGAGAATACAATCACTGTTGAAGAAACAAGATATCTTTTTGATAAGGCAATGGCAGCAGGATTTCACTGTCATACATATACAGAAACAAATGTTGTATCAGAAAGAGATACAGAAGCCCTTAAATATTACACTAGCCGAATAAAGATGGAAGGCATTGTTGTTGACGATTTTAGAAATGTTGTAAGTAAGCCACCTAAAATGATTGTAATTTGTCTTGAAGGTAGAAAAAAGCTAGAAGCCTTCAGAGAAGAAGTTAAACATTTTACTGATGGAAAGCTATATGTAACATTTTCAAATGATGACCTTTTAGAATTTGCTTCTCCTCTTGCAAATAAAGGTGAAGCAGTCAGGTTTATGTGTGACTATCTAGGTGTTCCAATAGAAAATGCTGTGGCAGCAGGTGATGAAGAAAATGATTTACCTATGATTGAGGCAGCAGGTGTTGGATGTGCCATGATTAATGGTAAGGAAAACGTTAAAGAAAAAGCAGACTATGTTACTGAGCATTCAAATGATGAGAATGCAATTAAAGAAATAATATACAGGTTCATTCTGTAGTAAATATTTCTTTACGAAAATGTGGAATATATGGTAGAATACCATACAGTAGGTGTACTACATCTATGATGTAACGCCCAAAACATATACTTAGTTATAGGAGGAATATTACAATGGGTTTGATTTCAGCAATATCTGAAGCTGCCAGATCTGCTATGGCTGATTCATGGCGCGAGTATTTTTACTGTGAGTCAATAGCAGCAGATGTTCTTATTACTAAAGGTAGTAAGAGACAGAACAGAAACAGTTCTAACACTCATGGCAGTGACAATATTATAAATAACGGCTCAATAATCGCTGTTGCAGATGGACAGTGTATGCTTATAGTTGAGCAGGGTAAAGTAGTTGAGGTTTGTGCTGAGCCAGGTGAGTTCGTTTGGGATTCATCAACAGAGCCAAGTATTTTCTACGGAAACCTTGGAGAAAATATTAAAAATACATTCTCTCAGATTGGTAAGCGTTTCACATTTGGTGGAGATACAGCTAAAGATCAGAGAGTTTACTACATCAATACAAAGGAAATTCCTGGTAACAAATATGGAACAGCAAATCCAGTTCCTTTCCGTGTAGTTGATAAGAATATTGGTCTTGATGTTGATATTGAAATCAGATGTCATGGTGAATATTCATATAAGGTTAGCGATCCTATTGCTTTCTATACAAATGTTGCTGGAAATGTTTCAGGCGTGTATAAGAGAGATGAGATTGACAGCCAGTTAAAGGCAGAGCTTATGACAGCTCTTCAGCCAGCATTTGCAAGAATCTCAGAAATGGGTGTTAGATACAGCGCTCTTCCTGGACATACACAGGAAATGGCTGATGCCCTTAATGCTGAGCTTTCAGATAAATGGTTAAGACTTCGTGGTATTTCAGTAGTATCATTTGGTGTTCAAAGCGTTTCTGCTTCTGAAGAAGATGAGAAGATGATCAAAGAACTTCAGAGAAACGCAGTACTTACAAACCCAGCAATGGCTGCAGCTACTCTTACAGCAGCACAGGCAGAGGCAATGAAGTCAGCAGCTTCAAATGAAAGTACTGGACCTATGATGGCTTTTGCTGGAATGAATATGGCTAATATGGCTGGTGGTATGAATGCAAATGCCCTTTATGGTATGGCCGCTGCTAATCAGCAGGCTCAGCCAGCTCAGGCTGCACCAGCAGCATCTGCAAACTCATGGACATGTGAATGTGGAACAGCTAATACTGGTAAGTTCTGTACTAACTGCGGAAAGCCAGCTCCAGCACCTGCAAATTCATGGACATGCGAATGTGGAACAGTTAATACTGGAAAGTTCTGTACTAACTGTGGTAAACCAGCTGCTCCAAAGGCATTTAAGTGTGATAAATGTGGATGGGTTCCAACAGATATGAATAATATCCCTAAGTTCTGTCCAGAATGTGGTGACCCATTTAACGAAGATGATATCGTAAAATAAATTGATTATTTATTACGCACCGGCTAAGCCGGTGCGTAAACTATGTAATAAAGATTAAGCGGAGGAAGCTATGAAGAAGAGAGAAGACATCAACAAAGTTCTGATTATCGGATCAGGCCCAATCATTATTGGTCAGGCGTGTGAGTTCGATTACTCAGGAACACAGGCTTGTAAAGCCCTTAAAAAATTAGGATATGAAATCGTTCTTGTAAACTCAAACCCTGCAACTATCATGACAGATCCTGGTATTGCGGATGTTACATATATCGAGCCACTTAATGTAGAGAGACTTGAAAAGATTATTGAGAAAGAACGTCCAGATGGACTTCTTCCAAACCTTGGAGGTCAGACTGGTCTTAACCTTGCATCAGAGTTATACCAGAAGGGCATTCTTGATAAATATGGCGTAAAGGTAATCGGTGTTCAGGTCGACGCTATCGAAAGAGGTGAAGACAGAATCGAATTCAAGAAGACAATGGATTCTCTTGGAATCGAAATGGCTCGTTCAGAAGTTGCATACTCAGTTGATGATGCACTTAAGATTGCTGATAAGTTAGGATATCCAGTTGTATTACGTCCAGCCTACACAATGGGTGGAGCAGGTGGTGGACTTGTATACAACGTTGAAGAATTAAAAACTGTTTGTGAAAGAGGTTTACAGGCTTCACTTGTAGGACAGGTTCTTGTTGAAGAGTCAGTTCTTGGATGGGAAGAGCTTGAGCTTGAAGTTGTAAGAGATTCAAAGGGTCAGATGATTACAGTCTGCTTTATTGAAAATATTGATCCACTTGGTGTTCATACAGGTGATTCATTCTGTTCAGCTCCAATGCTTACTATTTCTGAAGATGTTCAGAAAGAACTTCAGAGACAGGCATATAAGATTGTAGATGCAATTCAGGTTATTGGTGGTACAAACGTTCAGTTCGCTCGTAACACTCAGACAGGAAGAATTATTGTTATCGAAATCAACCCAAGAACATCACGTTCATCAGCACTTGCATCAAAGGCAACAGGTTTCCCTATCGCTTTAGTATCAGCAATGCTTGCAGCAGGACTTGATCTTGATGATATCGAATGTGGTAAGTACGGAACACTTGATAAGTATGTTCCAGATGGAGATTACGTAGTAATTAAGTTCGCTCGTTGGGCATTTGAAAAGTTCAAAGGAGCTGAAGATAAGCTTGGTACTCAGATGAGAGCCGTTGGTGAGGTTATGAGTATCGGTAAGACATATAAGGAAGCTTTCCAAAAGGCTATCAGATCACTTGAAATTGGTCAGTATGGTCTTGGTAATGCTAAAAACTACAGAGATCTTTCAAAGAAAGAGCTTATGAATATGCTTCACCAGGCATCTTCACAGCGTCACTTTGTAATGTATGAAGCATTACGTAAGGGTGCTACAGTTGATGAGATTTACCAGGTTACAAGCGTTAAACCATACTTTGTAGAGCAGATGAAAGAACTTGTTGACGAAGAAACAGCTCTTGAAGCAATGAAGGGCTCAGTTCCTCCAACTGATGTACTTAGACAGGCTAAGCAGGATGGATTCTCAGATAAGTATCTTTCACAGATTCTTGAAGTTTCAGAAGATGAAATCAGAAAAGCAAGAATTGATGCTGGAATAGTTGAGTCTTGGGAAGGTGTTCACGTATCAGGAACAAAGGATAGTGCATATTACTATTCATCATATAATATCAAGAAAGAAGACGATGCAACTGCAACAACAAATCCTAATAAGATTATGATCTTAGGTGGTGGCCCTAACAGAATTGGACAGGGTATCGAATTCGATTACTGTTGTGTACATGCAGCTATTGCATTAAAGGAAATGGGATTTGAAACTATCATCGTTAACTGTAACCCTGAGACAGTTTCAACTGACTATGATACATCAGATAAGCTTTATTTTGAGCCACTTACACTTGAAGATGTATTAAGTATCCATGACAAGGAAAAGCCTCTTGGTGTTATTGCTCAGTTTGGTGGACAGACACCACTTAACCTTGCTGCAGATCTTAAGAAAAATGGTGTTAATATCCTTGGTACTACACCAGAAACAATCGATCTTGCAGAAGACAGAGATCTTTTCCGTGCAATGATGGATAAGCTTGAAATTCCAATGCCAGAATCAGGAATGGCTGTTACTGTTGATGAAGCAATTGAAATTGCTAACAAGATTGGCTATCCAGTAATGGTTCGTCCTTCATACGTTCTTGGCGGACGTGGAATGGAAGTAGTACATGATGATGATCATATGAAGGTTTATATGGCTGCAGCAGTTGGTGTAACTCCTGACAGACCAATCCTTATTGATAGATTCTTAAATCACGCTCTTGAGTGTGAAGCTGATGCTATTTCAGATGGTGAGAATGTGTTTGTTCCAGCAGTTATGGAACATATCGAGCTTGCAGGTATCCATTCAGGTGACTCTGCTTGTGTACTTCCATCAATCAATATTTCAGATGAAAATGTAGCTACAATTAAAGACTACACACGTAAGATCGCTAAGGAAATGAACGTTGTTGGTCTTATGAATATGCAGTACGCAATTGAAAATGGCAAGGTTTATGTACTTGAAGCAAACCCAAGAGCATCTCGTACAGTTCCACTTGTATCTAAGGTATGCGGAATTAAGATGGTTCCACTTGCTACTGAGATTATGACAAGTGCTATTACAGGAAAGCCTTCACCAGTTAAAGACCTTAAGGATCGTAAATTTAAGCATCATGGTGTTAAGGAAGCTGTATTCCCATTCAATATGTTCCAGGAAGTTGACCCAGTACTTGGACCAGAGATGCGTTCAACAGGTGAAGTTTTAGGTATGTCTCCTGACTTTGGAATGGCTTACTACAAAGCTCAGGAAGCTACTCAGACAAAGCTTCCACTTGGCGGTACAGTTCTTATTAGTGTAAATGATCATGACAAGCCAGAACTTGTTGATGTTGCAAAGGGATTTGATGAATTAGGCTTCAATATTCTTGCAACAGGAAGAACATATGAAATGATCGTAGAAGCTGGTATTCCAGCTACAAAGATATTTAAGCTTAATCAGGGCAGACCAAATGTACTTGATGTTATTACAAATAACGAAGTATCAATCGTTGTTAACACACCAAATGATCAGCAGGGCGCAGATGACGACAGCTATATCAGAAAGGGTGTAATTAAGGCTAGAGTGCCTTATGTTACAACAATGGCTGCAGCAAGAGCTTCAATTGAAGGTATTAAGGCAATGAAGAAGGGAGACTCTGTAGTTAAGTCACTTCAGGAGTTCCATGCAGAAATAGAATAAGACTTGCAAAATAGTCTTATTTGGGGTAGAATTACCTCAGAGAGAAAAGTGAACCGCGAGGTTCACTTTTCTTGTGTTATTGTTTAATTGAATAGAGAGAGGCTTATGAGACGAGAAGATATTGAAAAGAAAACGGAAGAATTAGTTATTCCGATTCTTGAAAAAAGGAGTTTCGAACTCTGGGATGTCGAGTATGTTAAAGAAGGCCCTGAGATGTACCTTCGTGTATTTATTGATAAAGAGGGCGGCATTATGATTGATGATTGTGTTGATGTCAGTCATGAGTTGTCAGATTTACTTGATGAATACGACTATATAGATGATGAATACATACTCGAGGTAAGCTCACCAGGACTTGGTAGAACTCTTAAAAAAGACAGAGAGTATGAGAAATCAATTGGTAGAGATGTGGATATTAAATTATATAAACCAGTTGATGGAAGCAAAGAATTTACCGGAACGCTTATAGCATTTGATGCTGAAAACGTTACGATAAAGATAGATGAAGAAGAAAAAACATTTATTAGAAAAGAAACAGCAACCGTAAAGCTGCATATAGAATTTTAAGGAGGGTAAAATGAACAGCGAATTATTGGAAGCACTTGAAATATTAGAGAAGGAGAGAGATATCTCAAAAGAGACAATGTTTGAAGCTATCGAAACTTCTCTTATTACAGCATGTCGTAACCACTATGGTAAGGCAGATAATGTAAAGGTAGTAATTGATAGAGAAACTGGAGAATACAGAGTATTCGCAGAAAAGGAAGTAGTTAAAGAGGTTGAAGATGACGTTGTAGAAATAGCTGTAGCTGATGCAAAGCTTATTAATGCAAAAGCAAAGGTTGGCGATGTTATCGAAGTTGATATTAACTCAAAAGAGTTTGGACGTATTGCTGCAACAAACGCAAAGAACGTTATCACACAGAAAATTCGTGAAGAAGAGCGTTCAGCAGTATTTAAGAAATACAACGACAAAGAAAAGCAGGTTGTTACTGGTGTAGTTCAGAGATTCATTGGTAAGAATGTAAGCATTGATTTAGGTAAGGCTGAAGCTTTCCTTGCTGAATCAGAGCAGGTTAAGACAGAGCACCTTAGAATTAATGACAGAATTAAGGTTTATGTATTAGAAGTTAAGGATTCTAACAGAGGACCTAGAATTAACGTTTCAAGAACTCATCCAGAACTTGTTAAAAAGTTATTTGAGGCTGAAGTTGCAGAAGTGGCTGATGGCACAGTAGAAATTAAGTCATTAGCACGTGAAGCAGGTTCAAGAAGCAAAATTGCCGTATGGTCAAATAACCCAGACGTTGATCCAGTTGGTGCCTGCGTAGGTATGAACGGTTCAAGAGTAAATACTATTGTTGATGAGCTTAATGGTGAGAAAATCGATATCATCAACTGGGATGAAAACCCAGGTGTATTAATTGAGAATGCATTATCACCAGCTAAGGTTGTATTTGCTATTGCTGATGCAGATGAAAAGTCTGCAAAAGTTGTTGTTCCAGATAATCAGTTATCTCTTGCAATTGGTAAAGAAGGTCAGAACGCTAGACTTGCTGCAAGACTTACAGGATTTAAGATTGATATTAAATCAGAATCACAGGCTGCAGATGCTCCTGGATTCAGACTTGAGGATTACTATGATGAGTCTGAAGAGTATGAGGAGTATGATGAGGAATTCGATTCAGAAGGTGAAGTAGAGGAGTAATATTTGAAGCCAGATAAGGTATTAGGACTTCTGTCGTTATCAATGAGAGCTGGAAAAATTTCAAGCGGTGAATTTCAGACAGAAGAAGCAATAAAAAAAGGAAATGCCTGCCTTGTAATATTAGCAGAGGATTCCTCAGATAATACCAAAAAGCACTTCACAGACATGTGCTCATATAGAAATATTCCTATGAGATTATACGGAAGTAAGGAAATATTAGGGCACTGTATTGGAAAAGAATTTCGGGCATCTGTAAGTGTTAATGATAAAGGACTTGCAGATAAGATTATTTCCGAATGTGATTTATTAAGTGGAGGTAGTATAGATTGAGAGTAGCTGAATTTGCAAAAGAAATCGGAAAAGATACAAAAGAAGTAGTTGAAATACTTAAAGAAATGAACGTAGAAGTTACAGGACGTAACTCTATAACAGATGACCAGATGAGCTTTGTTAAAGGCAAGGTTTCAGGTGGCGCTAAACCAGCTAAAGCAGAAAAACCAGTTGAAAAAGCTGAAGAAAAACCTGCTAAACAGGAAGCTGAAAAGCCAGCTGAGAAAGCTCCAGAAAAGGCTCCAGCAAAGAAAAAGCCTAATATTTTCATTGGTGGAATGAGCGCTCGTCCTGCAAATGGTGCTAATCAGAAGAGACCACAGCAGCCACAGCAGGGTAGACCAAATGGTAATCAGGCAAGAAATGATAATAAGAATCAGTTTAGCAGAGGTTATACACCAATTAAGCCTAACGTTCGTACATCAGCAAGCAGATTACTTGATGAGGAAGTTAAACCTAAGGAGGTTAGAAATGAGCAGCCAGCGAAGCAGGTCGTTAATGAACAGAGTGAAGAAATTAAACAGAACGTACAAAAGCCTGTCAATATTAGCAGGCCTGATAGTAATAACGATGGCGGTAATAGAAGAAATCAGGAATCTAAAGACCAGACAGGAGTAAAGAAGCAGGGCGGAAAGAGCTTTGGCGGTTCTATGATGAGACAGAATAATGGTCAGAATCAGGGAAGACCATCATTTGGTAATAACCGTCCAAACAATAATGCTCAGCCAGCTCCAGCTCCAAGTCAGCCAAATCGTAATGATGACAAGCGTCGTCATGATAAGAAAAAGGATGAGAAGAACGGCAAGTTCGAAGACGGCTTTAGAGGAAAACAGGGCGGAAAAGGCCAGAAGGTTGCAATGCTTCAGAAACCTACTGAAAAGAAGCAGGAGGTTAAAGAAGAAGAAAAGATCAAAGTAATCGTAATTCCAGAAATGATTACTATTAAAGATCTTGCAGATAAGATGAAAATGCAGCCATCAGCAATTGTTAAACAGCTTTTCTTAAAGGGACAGATGGTTACTGTTAACCAGGAAATTTCTTATGAAGATGCTGAAAATATTGCTGTTGAATATGATATTTTATGTGAGCATGAGATAGTAATTAACCCTATTGAAGCTCTTATGGAAAAGTATCTTATTGAAGATGAGGAATCAACACTTGTTCCTCGTCCACCAGTAATTTGTGTAATGGGTCATGTAGATCATGGTAAAACATCATTACTTGACAAGATTAGAAATACACACGTTATTGCAAAAGAAGCAGGTGGTATTACACAGGCTATCGGTG
>JAUNNN010000041.1 GCA_030531435.1 Lachnospiraceae bacterium | reverse complement strand
GTATGTCAGACTACATCTTGGAAATGAATCACATTACCAAGGCTTTCTCTGGGGTTAAAGCACTTGACGATGTTAATCTGAAAGTAAAAAAGGGTGAAATTCATGCTCTTTGCGGAGAAAACGGTGCAGGTAAATCTACACTTATGAACGTTCTTTCCGGCGTATATCCTCATGGAACATATGACGGTGATGTAGTATATAAAGGTGAAACCTGCGCGTTTCATAATCTTAAGGATAGTGAGCAGAAGGGAATAGTTATTATTCACCAGGAGCTTGCATTAAGTCCACTTTTATCAGTAGCAGAAAACGTATTTTTAGGAAATGAACAGCTTAAGACAAAAGGTGTTATTGACTGGACAAAGACAAGACAGAGAGCAACAGAAATGCTTGCTAAAGTTGGTCTTGAAAATGAAGATGTTAATGTACCTGTTTCAAGTCTTGGTGTTGGAAAACAGCAGCTTATAGAAATAGCAAAAGCAATGGCTAAGAAGGTTGAACTTCTTATTCTTGATGAGCCAACAGCTTCACTTAATGATGAAGAAAGTAAGAATCTTCTTGATATCATGCTTGAGCTTAAGGCACAGGGAATTACATGTATTATTATTTCTCATAAGCTTAATGAAATTGAATATGTATCAGATGCGGTTACAATTATCCGTGATGGTAAAACAATCGAAACAATCTATAAAGGAATAGATGAATTCACAGAGGATAGAGTTATTAAGGGCATGGTTGGTCGTGAACTTACTAACAGATATCCTGCAAGAGAAGGTGTTGAGATTGGAGATACAATTTTTGAATTAAAGAATTGGAATGTATACCATCCAGATGATCCTAATCGTCAGATGTTAAAGGATATAAATATTAAAGTTCGTGCAGGAGAAGTTGTTGGACTTGCTGGACTTATGGGTGCAGGACGTACAGAGCTCGCGATGTCAGTATTTGGACATAGTTATGGTCAGAAGATTTCTGGTGAAGTGTACATGCACGGAAAAGAAGTCAAGATGCCAACTGTTAAAGATGCAATCGACAATAAACTTGCATATGTATCTGAAGACAGAAAAGGAAACGGACTTGTTCTTATTGGAGATATAAAAGAAAACATGGTACTTGCAGCAAGACCAAAATTCTTCTCAAATAAGGGCGTTATAAATGGCAATGAAGAAATCGTTGCTGCAAAAGAATATAAAGAAAAGATCAATGTTAAGGCTACATCTATTGAACAGGTTGTTGGATCACTTTCAGGTGGTAACCAGCAGAAAGTTGTTTTAGCAAAATGGATGCTTACACAGCCAGACGTGCTTATTCTTGACGAACCTACAAGAGGTATCGACGTAGGAGCTAAATATGAGATCTATTGTGTCATAAATGATCTTGCAAAAGCCGGTAAAGCGGTAATAGTTATTTCATCAGAAATGCCAGAAATTATTGGAACATGTGATAGAGCTTATGTAATTAACGAAGGTGAAATCGCAGGAGAGCTTAACAAAGACGAAATAACACAGGAACGTATTATGCAGTGCATTATGGCTCATAACAGAAAAGGAGAGAATTAATCATGGAAAAGAAAAAGACAGTAAATCTTGACATGAAGCAGTACGGTATGTTCCTTGCTCTTGTCGCTATTTATCTTATATTTGCAGTTTTAACAGGTGGAGCAAACCTTTCACCTGCTAATATTAATAACCTTGTAATGCAGAACGGATATGTAGTTATCCTTGCAGTAGGTATGCTTCTTTGTGTACTTACTGGTAACATCGATCTTGGTGTTGGTTCTGTAGTTGCTGTAACAGGTGCAGCAGCAGGTATCATCTTAGTTGACTACAAGATGAACATGTGGATAGCAATTTTAGTTGCATTAATAATCGGATTATTAACAGGTATCTTCGCAGGTGTATTCATTGCATATCTTGGAATTCCACCTTTCGTTGTAACTCTTGCAACAATGCTTATGGGACGTGGTCTTACATATACACTCCTTCAGGCACAGACAAAGGGACCTCTTCCAGATAACTTTGTATTTATAGGTGCTGGTTTCCTTCCAACAATGAAAGTTGGCGGAATTGATTTAGTAAGTATTATTGTTGCTGTTATTGCTACAATTGCTATTATTTTAGCTGAATTAAACAGCATCAAGACAAAGAAGAAATATGGATTTGCATTAAATCCAGTTTGGCAGCTAGTTGTTAAGAATGTAATTCTTATCTTCATTATCTGGTTCTTCTTATACAAGTTATCACGTTGGAATGGACTTCCATTTGTACTTCTTTTAATGGCAATCCTTGTTAGCATTTATGCTTTCGTAACAACAAAGACAGTTGCAGGTCGTCAGATTTATGCTCTTGGTGGTAACAGAAAAGCTGCTCAGCTTTCTGGTATTGATACAAACAAAGTATTCTTCTGGGTATACGTAAACATGGGTGTTCTTTCAGCTCTTGCAGGTATCGTACTTGCAGCAAGAAACGCATCTGCTACTCCTAAGGCTGGTGATGGTTTCGAAATGGATGCTATCGCATCATGTTACATCGGTGGTGCAGCCGTTGCCGGTGGTGCAGGTTCAATCATGGGTGCTGTAGTTGGTGCCTTCGTAATGGGTATTCTTAACAATGGTATGTCACTTTGTGGTTTATCAACAGATATTCAGAAAATCGTTAAAGGTGCTGTTCTTCTTGGTGCCGTTACAGTAGACGTTCTTTCAAAGAGAAAGAATAATAAGTAATTTAAGTATTTAATTGTAAAGGTAATGGGCTGTTAATCTGTGTATAAGCAGCTTAACAGCCCAATTTCTATGTAAAAATGTCTAGTTTAAAGTACATGAACATTGTCAATGACATTAAATCACAGGTTATAAAAGGTGATTTAAAGCCAGGTGACAAGATTAAATCAGAAAATGAATTAAGTGATGAATATGGTCTTAGCAGACAGACAGTCAGACATTCTATTTCTGTTCTTGAAGAAGAAGGCTTTGTACGTAAAGTAAAAGGTAGTGGTACCTATATTACAGATAATGCCATAACAGATAGAACAAATAGAAAGACTATTGCTGTTATTACCACATATGTAGATGCTTATATCTTTCCACAAATGATTCAGTATATGGAAAGAGTTATTTCTGATGCCGGATATAATGTACAGATTTGTTTCACTAATAATCGAATAAGCCGTGAGAGAACAATACTTGAGGGAATAATAGAAAAAGATGAAGTTGCAGGAATAATTGCTGAAGCAACAAAAAGTCATCTTCCTAATCCTAATATTAAGTATTATGAAAAACTTAAAAAAATGCAGATACCAATTCTGTTTTTAAATAGTTTTTATGAGAATGTAAACATTCCTCACGTTACAATAAATGATGTTCAAGCAGGAAAAATCGCAACAGAGTATGTCATTGATAAGGGACATACAAAGATAGGTGGTATTTTCAAGTTAGATGACGGCCAGGGTGCCAAAAGATATTATGGTTTTTTGGAATCAATGAACGAAGCAGGCCTTAAAATTACAGGAAATGATATTCTCTGGTTCGATACTGTTGATCTTGAGAATGATGAGAATATTGAAAACCTATATAACAGAATTAGAGCAAGACTAAGTACAAGAACAGCTCTTGTTTTCTATAATGATGAAACCGCATTAAAGCTTTCTGAACTATTTATAAAAAATGGAATTAAAATTCCAGAAGATATTTCATTTATAGGTATTGATGATTCTATTTCATCAGCTGATCCAAAAATAAAGCTTACAACAGTAAGATTTCCTATAAGAAATGTAGCAGAAAAAGCTGCAAAAAATATGATCGAGATGATCAACAATCCAAAATATAACGGAACCTATGAATTTGATCTTGAATTGATTGAAAGAGATTCCGTGAAAAATATGAATTAATTTATTACACATTACAAGGAGGAGCCACAATGCAGGCTACAAAGAATTACAAGTTTTGGTTCTGTACAGGATCACAGGACTTATACGGAGATGAATGCTTAAGAAAAGTTGCAGAACATTCTGCAAAAATGGTAGAAGGCATGAATAAAACAGGAATTTTACCATTTGAAGTTGTATTAAAGCCAACTCTTATTTCACAGGCTTCAATCAGACAGACATTTAATGATGCAAATAATGACCCAGAATGTGCAGGTGTTATTACATGGATGCATACTTTTTCACCAGCAAAGATGTGGATTATTGGTCTTCAGGAATATAAAAAACCACTTTGTCACCTTCATACTCAGTTTAATGAAGAAATTCCATATGACACAATGGATATGGATTTCATGAATGAAAACCAGTCAGCACATGGTGACAGAGAATATGGACATATCGTATCTCGTATGGGTATAGAAAGAAAGATTATTGTTGGTCACTGGGAAGATAAAGCAGTAATTGGTGCCCTTGCAAGCTGGATGAGAACAGCCATTGGTATAATGGAAAGTTCACATATCAGAGTATGTCGTTTTGGCGATAACATGAATAATGTTGCAGTTACAGAGGGCGACAAGGTTGAAGCTCAGATTAAGTTTGGATGGGAAATTGATCATTACAATGTAAATGATTTAGTAGAATATGTTGATGCTGTAAAGGATGTTGATGTTAATGCATTAGTAGATGAATATTACAGTAAATATGATATAGCTCTTGAAGGAAGAGATGAAGCTGAGTTCCGTCGTCATGTAGCAGTACAGGCAAGACAGGAAATTGGAATTGAAAAATTCCTTGAAGAAGGCAATTATCAGGCATTTGTTACACACTTTGGAATGCTTGGTGGATTACAGCAGTTACCAGGACTTGCAGTTCAGAGACTTATGGAAAAAGGCTATGGATTTGGTGGAGAAGGTGACTGGAAGACAGCTGCAATGGATCGTCTTATAAAGATCATGACAGCTGGAATGAAGGATGGAAAAGGATCTTCATTTATGGAAGATTACACATATAATCTTGTAGCTGGAAAAGAAGGAATTATTCAGGCTCACATGCTTGAAGTATCACCTTCAATTGCTGAAGGAAAGCCAGTAATTAAGGTTCAGCCATTATCAATGGGTAATAGAGAGGATCCAGCTCGTATAGTATTCCAGTCAAAGACAGGTTCAGGTATTGCATGCTCACTTGTTGATTTAGGACATAGATTCAGACTTATTATCAATGCAGTTGATTGTAAGAAGGTTGAAAAGCCTCTTCCAAAACTTCCAGTTGGTATTAACTTCTGGACACCTCAGCCAAATCTTCAGGTTGGTGCAGAGGCTTGGATTTTAGCAGGTGGCGCACACCATACAGCTTTCACATATGATTTAACAGCTGATCAGATGGTTGATTGGGCTCATGCAATGGGAATTGAAGCTGTTGTTATTGATAACAATACAAATATTCGTGATTTCAAGAATGAACTTAGATGGAACGAAGTTGCTTATAAGCTTGGAATGTAAATAGCTTCTATAAGGAGGACAAGATGGATACAAAGACTTTAATAGAAAATGGTAATGCGATTCTTGGTATTGAATTTGGTTCTACAAGAATTAAAGCAGTTCTTATTGGTGAGAATAATGAGCCAATAGCTCAGGGTGCTCATGATTGGGAAAATGACTATGTTGATGGTGTATGGACATACAGCATGGATAAGATTCATAACGGACTTCAGGATTGTTATGCATCTCTTTGTAATGATGTTAAAGAGAAATATGGTGTAGAAATAACAAATCTTAAAGCACTTGGATTTTCAGCAATGATGCATGGCTACCTTGCATTCGATAAAGATGGAAAGCTCCTTGTTCCATTCAGAACATGGAGAAACACAATTACAGCTGAAGCTTCAGAAGAGCTTACAAAGTTATTTAATTTCCATATTCCACAGAGATGGTCAATCGCACATTTATATCAGGCAGTATTAAATAAAGAAGCTCATGTAAAAGATGTTGCACATTTTACTACATTGGCAGGTTATATTCACTGGCAGCTTACAGGCGAAAAAGTTCTTGGTGTAGGAGAAGCATCAGGTATGTTCCCAATTGAAATGGCAAGTGGTCAGTTTGATAAAGATATGATTGCTAAATTTGATGATGTAGTAAAGGCAAAAGGTATGCCATGGAAGGTAGAAGATTTACTTCCAGCTGTTGTATCAGCAGGAACACCAGCAGGAAAGCTTACTGCTGAAGGTGCAAAACTTCTTGATCCTACTGGAAAACTTCAGGCTGGTATTCCACTTTGTCCACCAGAAGGTGATGCAGGAACAGGTATGGTTGCTACAAACTCAGTTGCTGCAAGAACAGGTAATGTTTCAGCAGGAACATCTGCATTTGGTATGCTTGTTTTAGAAAAAGATTTATCAAAGCCATATGATGAAATAGATATGGTTACAACACCTGATGGATTCCCAGTTGCTATGGCACATTGTAATAACTGTACATCTGATATCAATGCATGGGTTGGAATTCTTAAAGAATTCGCTGACCTTGTTGGTGCTGATGTTGATATGGGAACTATTTATACAAAGCTTTTCAATAAAGCAATGGAAGCAGACATGGATTGTGGTGGCTTACTTGCATACAACTATTTATCAGGTGAGCATATTACAGGTATGGAATCTGGACGTCCATTATTTGTGAGAACAGCAAATTCAAACTTTACTCTTGCTAACTTTATGAGAACTCATATTATGGCTTCTCTTTCAGTAGTAAAGACAGGTATGGATATTCTTCTTAAAGAAGAAAAAGCTAAAGTTGATAAGATATACGGTCACGGTGGTTTATTTAAGACAAAAGGTGTTGGTCAGTCAATTCTTGCAGCTGCAATGGATGCACCTGTATATGTAATGGAAACTGCTGGAGAAGGTGGTGCTTGGGGTATTGCACTTCTTGCATCATATCTCGTAAATAAGAATGGAGATGAGAAACTTCCTGATTTCTTAACAAGAGCCGTATTTGCAGGATCAGAAGGAGAAAAGGTTGATCCAGATAAAGCTGCAGTTAAAGGATATGAAGAGTTTATCGATAGATACACAAAGGGACTTAAGATTGAAAGAGCCGCTATTGATAATTTAAGCGAATAAACAAGATCAATATAATGTGAATCAATTATGCTTGCATAAATTGATTCACGTTATTTTGAGATTGTAAACGTACATGAGCACGATAGTGCGAATGGACGTAATGATTTTGAAAAAATCATTGTTTATTCGTGAAATAACAGTATAAGGAGAAAATTATGCTAGAAGAGTTAAAAAAAGAGGTTTATGAAGCAAATATGCTTCTTCCAAAATATGGACTTGTTACTTTTACATGGGGTAATGTATCTGGAATCGATAGAGAGCAGGGATTATTTGTAATTAAACCAAGTGGTGTTGACTATGATAAGCTTACTCCAGACGATATGGTTGTAATGTCACTTACAGGTGAAAAGATTGAAGGAAAGTATAAACCATCATCTGATACAGCTACACATATTGAAATTTATAAGGCATTTCCTTATGTTGGTGGTGTTGTTCATACACATTCAAGCTATGCAACTAGCTGGGCACAGGCTGGAAGAGGAATACCTTGCTATGGAACAACTCATGCAGATTACCTTTATGGAGAAATTCCATGTGTAAGAAATCTTACACAGGAAGAAATCGATGAAGGCTATGAAATGAATACAGGAAAGCTTATTGTTAATTATTTTAAAGAGAATAACATTGATCCAGAAGCTATGCCTGCTGTTCTTTGTAAAAATCACGGACCATTTACATGGGGTAAAGATGCTCACGATGCAGTTCATAATTCAGTAGTTCTTGATGAAGTTGCAAAGATGGCATTAAGATGTGAAGTGATTAATCCAGAAGTTAAGCCAGCTCCTCAGATGCTTCAGGATAAGCATTATTTCAGAAAGCATGGCGCAAATGCATACTATGGACAGTAGTCCATAGTCATGTATTATGGACAAAATTAAAATATAAAACATAATGTAATCTAAATCCCGCCCTATAATGGACGGGATTTTTTATACATGATAAAAGACAAGTCCGCAAAGCGTACTTTTCTTTTATATAGGAATACAAAGTTTGCGTAGTATTCTTTTCTTTTATATAATGATATGCATATGTTGTTTTGGTTTGTGAAAGGAATAATATGAGTGATTATATAGTTAGAGCAACTGCAGCAAATGATAGTATTCGTGCATTTGCTATGACAAGTAAAGAAATGGTAGAAGAAGCAAGAAAAATCCACGATACAGCTCCTGTTGTGACAGCTGCTCTTGGTAGAATGTTAACGGCAGCAGCCATGATGGGTGTTACGTTAAAAGGCGAAGATGATTTAATGACTCTTCAGCTTCAGGGAGATGGTCCACTTAGAGGAATTACAGTTACGGCTAATTCTGAAGGATATGTTAAGGGATATCCTATGGTAAATGATGTTGTTCTTCCACCTAAAAATGGAAAGCTTGATGTTGGTGGATCAATCTATCCAGGTTATCTTAGAGTAATAAAGGATATGGGACTTAAAGAGCCATATGTTGGAACAGTTCAGCTTCAGACAGGAGAGATAGCTGAAGATCTTACATATTATTTCGCAGTAAGTGAACAGGTTCCTTCATCAGTTGGTCTTGGTGTTTTAGTAAATAAAGATCTTAGTGTAAACTGTGCAGGAGGATTTATTGTGCAGCTTATGCCATTTTGCGAGGATTCAGTAATTGAAAAGCTTGAAGAAAACCTTAAAGAATTACCATCAGTTACTGATATGCTTTCATCTGGAATGACACCAGAAGATATGTTAAATACAGTATTTAAAGGCTTTGATGTTGAAATAACAGAAAAAACAGATACAGGATATAAATGTGATTGTTCTGTAGAAAGAGTAGAAAGAAGCTTAGCCGCTTTAAATAATGAAGATATGCAGGAAATGATAGATGCAGGAAAGCCTGTAGAAGTCAGATGTCAGTTCTGTGATAAAAAATACGAGTTTTCAATAGAAGATCTTAAGAATATTAGAAAGAAATAATGAGCATCAGTAAAAAAATCAGTAATTTTTCTATAAAACAAATATGTGAATCAGGGCAGTGCTTTCGTATGAAAGAGTTATCCGAAAATGAATATGAAGTAATTGCCTTTGGAAAATATCTTAAAGTTAGACCAAAGGGAGATATTACCGAATTCGACTGCACGGAAGAAGAATTTAATGAAATTTGGGTTCCATATTTTGATCTTGAAACAGATTATCAGAAAATCATAGATGCTATAGATAAAAACGATAAATATCTTATTAATGCCGCAAATAATGGTGAAGGAATAAGAATTTTACGTCAGGATCTTTTTGAAATGATTATTTCGTTTATTATTTCACAAAGAAATAATATAAAACGAATAAAAAAATGTATTGTCTTACTATGTGAAAGATTTGGAGAAAAAAAGATAGCACCTGATGGTAGTGTGTATTATGATTTTCCAACAGCAGAAGCATTGTATAATGCAGATATTGAAGAAATAAAATCATTAGGCGTTGGATACAGAGATATTTATATAAAAAAGGCAGCAGAGGCAGTATTTCTTGGAGAAATAGATCTTAGTGAAGTTGAAAAAAAGGATTATTTCTCAGCAAAAGAGACGCTTCTTAAGTTATATGGTGTTGGCGAAAAAGTGGCCGACTGTATTTGCTTATTTTCATTACATAAGACAGAGAGTTTTCCGAAAGATACCCATATAAATCAAGTTCTTGAAAGAGAGTATAAATGTGGATTTCCATTTGACAAGTATGGTGATAAAGTAGGTATTCTACAACAGTATATGTTTTACAATGAACTATAATTTCAAAATACAGGAGCGAAGGAAGTTTGATAATCAGACAGTTAATTAGTGCATATAGTTATTCAATATATCAGTGGTTATTCTTTTTCTTTTTATACAGCCTGATTGGCTGGGTATGGGAAACGTTATATGTTTCTATTATGGAAAAGAAATTTGAAAACAGAGGATTTATGAAAGGCCCATTTTTACCAATTTATGGCGCTGGAGCTATTACAATATTGCTATTTACATTGCCTGTAAGGCATAAACCAGTGCTTGTATTTATTCTTGGTATGATGGGAGCTACATTACTTGAACTTATAACAGGAATTATTATGGAAAAAATGTTTAAGGTTAAGTATTGGGACTATGCTAATGAAAAAATAAACTATAAGGGACATATCAGTCTTAGATCATCAATTTTATGGGGTGTTGTTGCTCTTGGTATGATGTATGGTTTTCATAAGCCGATAGAAGATGCTGTTATAAAAATTCCAACAAAGATTATTAATCCAATTGTTATGGTTGTTTTTGTTGTAATTGCAGCAGATTTTGCGACAAGCTTTAAAGCGGCTCTTGACCTTAGAGATTTTCTTATACAGTTTGAAAAGATCAAAGACGAATTACTTAAGCTTCAGAAGAAAGCAGCTCTATTTGAGAATAAGGCTGTTACAGCGCTTCTTAAACGAAATCCAGGAGCAATTTCAAAGGAATATGCTCAGGCTCTTGTTCAGTACAAGGATTTATTTATTCAGACAATAAAAAGTAAAATAGATGATACAATAGAAAAAATAACAGAAGATAAGAGTATTACAGAAACAGATGAAAAATCAGAATGATCTATATAAATCAATAGCAATACTATTCATTATTGTTATAGGCAGTGTCATAGTGATAAGAGGATGTACAAAAGGGGAAACCCTATATGATTATGCTAATAAACAAAACATTCCTGTACACGTAGAAGAACAAAAATAGTATTATTTAAAATAAAAAACACGCACCGTACGTAGAAGTAACGGTGCGTGTTGTGTTTTTATACATATTATACAGTAGTCTCTGTTGCTGGCTTATTTACCTCTTCTTTCCATTTATCAAAGAGCTCCTGAACTTTATCATAAGTATCAGATGAGATAGATGGTAATTCCTTACCCCATGTTTTTGTAGCTTCACCGAAGCCCTTTTCAAATGCTTCTCTCATCTTATCAATTTTATCAGGATCACCACCAGTTAAAGCTTTTGCCATATCAAGTATACGTTCTGCAGTCTTATCAACACTCCAGTAACCACCTTCAGCAATTGCTTCCTGAGCCTGTTTCTTAGCAGCTTCAGTTACTGTGAAGTTACCGCTTGCAAGAAATTTCCATACGTCATCAGAAGAAGCAACGGCGTTTCCCTGACCCATAATTGTTTCCTGAACATAGCTTAAAAACTGATTCTTCTGAGCTTCTGCATCATCTTTTAACATTTGTACAAGCTCAGCATTTGGTTTGTATTTTGTTGCAGCTTCACTTTTTTCATATACTACGGCTGTATCGTCGCTTTTAGCAGCTGCTGGTGCTGTATTTGCAGCATCTTTCTGGTATGCACTGTATGCATCAATCTGTGAATAACTTGAAACTCCATTTAAATCCATAATAATCCCTCCTTGGATGAAAGTTATACAAAAAACGATACTGATAGTATCTTCTATTTCATATATCGGAATAAATTATTAATACTTTATAGCCTTTTTTAAAATTTTTTTAAAAAATATAAAAAAAGTGTTATTATGTATATTGTATACAATTTCGTGCAAATAAAAAAGGTTTGAGGGAAAAATGTCACATATATATAAAGCCCATGCAAAAATAAATCTTGGTCTTGATGTAATAAGAAGACGTGAGGACGGATATCATGAAGTGAAAATGATTATGCAGACACTTTCTCTACATGATGTAGTAACAATAGAAGAAACTAGTGAAAGAGGAATAGTTGTAACAAGTAACTCTGGTTCTATTCCATGTGATGAGCACAATCTTGCTTATAAAGCTGCAAAACTTTTGATGGATGAGTTTTCTGTTGATAAGGGAGTAAGAATTAATATTGAGAAGAATATTCCAGTGGCAGCAGGTATGGCTGGTGGAAGTACAGATGCAGCTGCAACCATGAAGGGAATAAATGATATATTTAATCTTGGACTTTCTGAAGAAGAGTTAATGAAAAGGTCCGTTAAAATTGGAGCAGATGTTCCATACTGTATTATGGAAGGAACAGCATTGTCAGAAGGTATCGGTGAAGTATTAACGAGACTTAACTGTCCTCCTGAGTGTAAAGTTCTTATCGCTAAACCTCCTATTGATGTTTCTACAAAGTTTGTATATGAGAATCTTCATGCAAATAGTCTTACATGTCATCCAGATATAGATGGAATGGTTGATTCAATACGTAATGGCGATCTTAAGGGCATTTGTGACAGAATGGAGAATGTCCTTGAAACAGTTACAGTAAAGGAATATCCAATCATTGAAGAAATAAAATCATCAATGAAAAATAATGGGGCAGTTAATTCTCTTATGAGTGGAAGTGGCCCAACAGTATTTGGAATATTTGATGATGAAGAAAAAGCCGATAAGGCATATAAAGAATTAAAAGAAAAGTATAAGACTTCACAAATACATTTAACCGAGTTATATAACAGGGAGGTATAGAATGCAGGATTACCATCTTGTACTTCAAACAGATGATTTTTTACCATTAAGAGATGTTGTATTTAATACACTCAGGCAGGGCATATTAAGAGGTGAATTAAAACCAGGTGAAAGACTTATGGAAATACATCTTGCTGATCAGCTTGGAGTGAGTAGAACACCTATTAGAGAAGCGATTCGTATGCTCGAACTTGAAGGACTTGTTATTATGATGCCAAGAAAAGGGGCGATGGTAGCAAGTATTTCAAAAGAAGATTTAAAGGATGTTTTAGAAGTAAGGAAAGCACTTGACAGATTGGCGGTATCTCTTGCTTGTGAAAGAATTACTCCTGACGGATTAGCAAGCCTTAAAGTTGCGGCAACAAATTTTAAGGATGTTACTAAAACATTAGATTCAACTAAAATCGCTGAAGCTGATGTTGCATTTCATGATGAAATACATAAAGCATCTGGAAATAAGCGTCTCTCTGTAATGGTAAGCAATCTTGCAGAAAGAATATACAGATATCGATTTGAATATATTAAAGAAAGTTATGATTGTGTTCAGCTTATAGAAGAACATGATGAAATAGTAAAATGCATCGAGAAGGGCGATAAAGAAGGTGCAGTTGCTGCAATAGACAGACATATTGATAATCAAGAAAGTAGTATAATCAAACAGCTTGAGTTGTAATTTGACAAAAAGGTAAAAAGAAGATAACTTATAGCATGTTAAATAGGGAGGAATAATTATGAAGAGATTAATTTGTTTAGCATTATGCTTAACACTTACATTTTCTACAGCTGTAACAGTTTTAGCAAATGACACTATTGTAATAGAAGATTCTTCAGCTGAAACAGAAGTAAAAAATGAAGAAAAGAAAGAAGAAGATGTAGCTAAGCCAGAAGAAAATAAGGAAGAAGCTAAATCTGAAGAAAAGACAGAACTTGTTGTTACAAAGCAGAACGCTTATTTAGCACTTGGTAAGGATTTAACACCTGATCAGTTAGCTACAGTACTTGGTATTATGGGGATTGATCCTGCAAGACTTGCTGAATACAATGTTGTCTACGTTACACATGAAGATGAGAAGAATTATCTTGGTTCATACATTGATGCATCAGTAATTGGATCAAAATCTCTTTCATCAGTTTTAGTAAGACCAGCATCAACAGGACACGGTGTTACAGTTGATACAAAAAACATCAACTACTGTAATACTACAATGTACCAGAATGCACTTATTACTGCTGGTGTTACTGATGCAGAAGTATTGGTTGTTGGCCCAACACCTATATCTGGAACAGCAGCACTTATTGGTGCTCTTAAGGCATATGAACAGATGTCAGGAACTCCTGTTTCAGAAAAAGCACTTGATACAGCACTTGATGAGCTTGTAACAACAGGAGAAATAAAGGATGCGCTTGGTGATGATAAGCAGGCAATGGAGCTTATTTCTTATATTAAAGCGCAGATAGCTGCAAATGATCTTAATACAAGAGAAGAAATCGAGGCAGCAGTAAGAAAAGGTAATAAAGAATTAAATGCTAACCTTACAGAAGATCAGATTAAGCAGATTGTAGATACAATGGTAAAAATCAAGGCAATGGGTATTGATTTCAACGTATTAGCTGAACAGGCAGAAACAATTTATGCAAAATATGGCGATCAGATAAAAGCAGGTACATTTAATATTGATGATGTCGACTGGAGTGATCTTGGAATAGGAAAGATTATCAGCAATGCAGTAGGCAATTTCTTTAAGGAAGTTGGTTCATCAGTTAAAGGTTTCTTCTCAGGTCTATTTGGTAAGAAGAAATAATTATATATGGTAGAAGAATTACTGATTAGAAAAATATATAAGACAGAGTGGGAAGAAGCAATGAGAATTGCTTGGGATACATTTATATTATTTGAGGCTCCTGAGTATTCAAAAGAAGGAATAAAAAATTTCAAAAATTTTGTTAATGACCCGATTTTGAAACAGATGTTTATTGAAGGTAAATATCTAACACTTGCTGCTTTCCATAATGGTCTTATGGTTGGAGTGATTGGTGTAAGAAATGAAAACCATATATCACTTTTATTTGTAGACAGTGAATTCCACCATAGAGGTATTGCAACAAAGCTTGTAGAAAGAGCTAAAGAATATGTGAAGAATGAATATCATAGAGATTTCATGACAGTTAATTCTTCACCATATGCAGTTGGTTTTTATCATAAATTTGGTTTTTATGATACAGATAATGAATTAACAACAGATGGTATAAGATACACACCAATGCTAATAAATTTTCAGTAATTATTAAAGGATATACCTTTAATGAAATTGTAATTTGAAAAGGCATAGTTTATAATAAAATCAATAGTGTGTATTTGGGGGATAAATGAGAAGAATATTTAGTCTTGATGGACCATTAATGTCTGCACTTAGTAAATTTGCTGATATTGTTTTACTTAATATCCTGTTTATTATCTGCAGTCTTCCAATTATAACAATTGGTGCATCTACAACAGCATTATATTATGTAACACTCAAAATGGTAAAAGATGAGGAAAGTTACATATTCAAAAACTTCTTTAAAAGTTTTGTTATGAATTTAAAGCAGGCTACAGCTATATGGATGTTTATTTTGGTTGTGTCTGGAATTCTCGTAGCAGATTTTATGATTATGAGCGGACAGCTTGGTGATTTCCAAGGCTTGCCAGAGCTTGTATCAAAAGCAATGAATGTAATATTTATGATGGTGCTTGTAGCCATAACATTTATTGCAACATATGCATTCCCTCTTCTTGCAAAATTCGATAATACAACTAAAAATACTATTAAAAATGCATTATTAATGAGTATTAGACATTTTCCATACTCGATATTAATGATTGTGATAAATGTATTGCCAATAGTGCTTATTTATTTTTTCTTACCAGCATTTATCATTATAGTATTCATTTTTGCCTTAAGTGCATTTATTTGTTCTCACTTCTTTGTTAAGATTTTTGTTTTATATTTACCAAAAGAAGAAGAGATAAAAGATGATGAGGACTTTAATATTAGTCAGCATGAAGATAGCTTTTTGTTTGAGTCAAATGTAGTTGAGTCGGAGGGAGACGACTGAAAAGTAAATTATGGCTAAGAAGAAAAAGAGAGAAAGTCTTGTACGAAGCAGAAACATAATAATTGGACTTGTTCTAATTGTAATATTGGGAAGTATTTTGGGCTCATATGGTCGTAAACTTCTAGAAGAATCAAAGAAGAACGTTATGGAGGATTACTATCATCTTGCGCAGAGTGTCGCTGGAAGATATGAGACTGAAATATATGTTGTATCACAGGCTTCGAAGGTATTCTCAAATATGGTAATAGATTCAGAAGACATATTTAATCCTGAAAATATTGAGATTCTTTCAAAAATGGTTGAAGGTTTAAGCGTATCAAACGTATATCTTGTTAAACCAGATTATTCAGCTGTTGATGCTAATGGTAATAAGTATGAAACAATAATTGCACTTCCTGGATATGACAATGCATTCAAAGGAAATAGTACAACAACTATTTTTATTCATAACACAGAAGGAGAGGATGTAATACTTGTTCCTACTCCAATCGTTAACAATCTTGAACTTTTAGGATATATTCTTGCAGAATATAAACCAAATGTTATGGATACAATTCTTGAGCAGGCAAAGTTTTCACCACAGAACACTTATGCTCTTGTGTCATCTGATGGAATTGTAATTGAAAGAGCAGGTGCTAAGTCAACATTCTTAACAGAACAGAACGACCTCATTAATGAAGATGTTATATATAGAAGTGGAAGTAGAGGTCTTCTAAAGCAGGCAGTTACAATTCAGAGAAACGCAGATTTTCAGATTACAAAAAATGGGGAAATGGAGTACATCTTTATTGTTCCAATTCCAAATAATAGAGCAAATATTGTTATGGCTGTTGATGATTCAATTATTAATGTTGGATTCGCAAGAGAAAACAGAAGTATTAGAAGCATGCTCATGACGATACTGACTATTATTGGTATTTTCCTTCTTGTTGTTTTAGGTGCTTCTATATTTAGTAAAGCAAAACACAATATGGAATCAGAAGATCTCCAGAATAAAGCTGATACAGACCAGCTGACAGATCTCTATAATAAGATGGCTACAGAAAGACTTATTAAAGAGTATCTTGAGGGAGAAGGTTCAGATAAAACATCTATGTTATTCCTTCTTGATGTTGATAACTTCAAGAAAATCAATGATACAATGGGACATGCATTTGGTGATGAAGTTCTTATGAATCTTGGTCATCAAATTAAAGCTTGGTTCAGAGTTAATGATATTGTTGGACGAATCGGTGGTGATGAGTTCATGGTATTCATTAAGGATATCAAGGATGAAGCCGTAGTTAAGAGAGAAGGAAATCGTATAAAGCAGTTCTTTGAGGGATTTACAGTAGGTGATTATACAAAGTATTCACCAACAGCAAGTATTGGTGGTGCAGTATTCCCAAATGATGCAAAGGATTTCGAATCACTTTATAAGGCGGCAGATAAAGCTGTTTATAAATCAAAGAAAGATGGAAAGAACAGAGTTTCATTCTATAGTGACTTAGATAAATCAGAACAGGAAGCTGAACCAGATAAGACTGGAAGAGATTAAAAATACGTTTAGACAATTTGTATATATAAGGGTGATTTTTTTGTAGATATGTGGCATAGCAAAAGAATCACCCTTTTGTTATACTAATTTCAGTTGAGTGCGAAGGCACAAATTATTTATTTCTTTAGGAGGAAATACAAATGGCAAGTTTATCACTTAAAAATGTATGCAAGGTATATCCTAATGGATTTGAAGCTGTTAAGGATTTCAACCTTGAAATCGCAGATAAGGAGTTCATCATCTTCGTTGGACCTTCAGGTTGTGGTAAGTCTACAACACTTCGTATGATCGCAGGTCTTGAAGAGATTTCTTCAGGTGAATTAAAGATTGGTGACAGAGTAGTTAACGATGTTGAGCCTAAGGACAGAGATATCGCAATGGTATTCCAGAACTACGCTCTTTATCC
>JAUNNN010000083.1 GCA_030531435.1 Lachnospiraceae bacterium | reverse complement strand
ATACCCGGATCCGGAGTATTCTGAATAAGAATAGATCTAAGAACAAGCTGTAATGGCTGAAGTGATGCATTTTCCAAATAGATCATCGCGTCAAAATAGCTGTTCCACATTCCTACAAACTGATATAGGAAAATTACTGCAATAATTGGTTTACAAACTGGAATCAAAATCTTGAAGAAATGTACAATCTCTGAAGCTCCATCAACCGAAGATGCCTCTCTAAGCTCAGTTGGAAGCGATGAGAAATATGTTCTTACAAGAATAATGTTCCACACGTTAACTGCTCCTGGAAGAATCAATGCCCAGATTGTGTCAATCATTCCCATATTGCTGATGAGCAAATAGGTTGGCATCAAACCGCCTCCAAAGAACATTGTGATCACATAAATTGTTGTAATAAATCCTCG
Source organism: Lachnospiraceae bacterium (assembly GCA_030531435.1). Classification (GTDB taxonomy): domain Bacteria; phylum Bacillota; class Clostridia; order Lachnospirales; family Lachnospiraceae; genus UBA2868. Next base: position 2,711 of record JAUNNN010000083.1, on the reverse strand, counting down.
TCCCACAAACTCCTTCTTTGAAAGGGGATATGCAGTAAGCAGTGTTACAAATACTGAGAATATTGCGAAGCTGAATGAATAAATCATTGAGTTTGCAAAACCTCTCCAAATCATCTGATTTTCAAAAACTCTGTTGTATCCGCTTAAAGACCAGTCAGCAAAGTTAAATGAAATGCCGCGGCTGTTAAGCACGTTTGGATCCATAAAAGATCCGATGATGACAAATATAAGTGGTATGATAATTGCCACAATGAAAAGTCCAAGAAGAACAAATCCTGTGCCAAGAACCAGTTTATCCTTAACCGAAAGGCTAAAAAATTTTCTTTCCATTTTTTATCTCCTAGATTCCCTCACCATCATTTAATTTCTTAACGATGGTATTTACTAATATAAGCAGGATTACGTTAATCACTGAATTGAATAATCCAACCGCTGTGGAGAAGCTGTAATCTCCCATCTGCAAACCTAATTTGTAAACGTAGGTTGGCAGGATTTCTGATGTTGGAATGTTAAGTGATGTCTGTAATGCATATGCCTTTTCAAAACCAAGGCTCATGATGTTTCCTGCCTGTAAAATGAACTGGATAACAATAATTGACTTAATAGCAGGAAGATCAACATTTAATATCTGTTGAAATATGCTTGCTCCATCTATTACTGCCGCCTCAGTGAGCTCTGGTGATGAATTTGCAAGGGCCGCTGTGTACATAATTGAAGCCCATCCAGCTCCCTGCCAGATACCTGATGCAATATAAATACTTCTAAATGCTTCAGGCATTGTCATGAAGTTGATCGATGTTCCAAACAATTTATTAACAGGACCTACGGGTGATAAGAAAATGAAAATCATACCGCACAAAACAATCACCGATATAAAGTTTGGTGCGTAGATTATTAACTGTACCTTCTTCTGCAAGGACTTTCTTCTTATTCTATTAAGAAGAAGTGCTAAGACGATTGGCACTGGGAATCCCCAGAGAAGTCCATACACACTAAGCTTAAGTGTGTTCACCAGATAAGTCATGAAATCTGGTGATGAAAGAAATCTTCTGAAGTGTTCGAGGCCGACCCACTCGCTTCCAAATATTCCTCTCATAGGATTGAAATCTTCAAAAGCAATAAGAATTCCTCCCATTGGAATATATTTAAAAATTATCGTCAGCAGCAGTCCAGGCAGTGTAAAGAATAAATATAGCTGCCAGTTTCGCTTGACATATTTAATAGAACTGTTAAGCTTTCCATCTTTCATAAGCTTTTCCTCTTTCCTTTACTTGTGCAAACGTAAAATAGTTTGTGCATTTGTCACTTCGTAAGCTTATTATAATAGCCTCCGTCATAAAATGTCAACAAAAACTTTTACATTTGTAAAATAATTATGACATTTGTCATATCAATTGTTACATTTGACATACTAATTGTTACATATTATAATTCTATATGTAAAATTAAATTTAATATCGGAGAATAATTTATGGCTTCACGAGTAACACTACAGGATATCGCTGACGCACTTGGTGTTTCAAGAAACACCGTGTCAAAGGCAATAAACAATACAGGTGTTTTAGCAGACGCCACAAGGGAAAAAGTCTTACAAAAAGCTATTGAAATGGGCTATAAGCAGTTTTCCTATGCCAATTCAATAGAAGACATTCACAATCCCGAGGCTGCCGTGGCACAGCAAAAAGCTCAGGGAGAAATCGCACTGTTTATGGGTAATTTCCTTGACAGCAGCCACTTTGCCTCAACTATGCTTGATAAATTCCAGCACGAGATTTCCCTGCGTGGTTATAGTCTTTCTTTACACAGGATAAATTCAAATGACATTCATACCTTGTCATTACCTTTATCATTCCAGCACGCAAACACAAAGGCTATTATGTGCATCGAAATGTTTGATCAGGCTTACTGTGAGATGCTTAGCAGCTTGGGCTATCCATTATTAATGATTGATGCTCCCGTTTCCACATACTGGAATCCAATTAATGCTGACATATTATTAATGAACAACACATCAAACATTTTCACTGCTATTCACGATTTCAAAAAAAGAGGCATTACAAAGATTGGCTTTGTTGGACAAGCTACTCACTGTCGCTCTTTCTTTGAGCGATTCATGGCCTTCAGAGATGCCATGTATATCAATGACTTAGAGATTAATGAAAAATTCTGTCTTACAGAGGTACATCCACATGATACTATGTATAGAGAATATCTCTTAAACACCTTAAAGGAGCTTGATGAGCTTCCTGAATTTTTCATCTGTGCCAATGATTTCGTTGCAGTTGATCTTATCCTTGGCCTCAAGGCACTTGGCATACACTGTCCTGACGACATCAAAATTTTGGGATTTGACGATTCACCAGAATCGAAGATTATCACTCCATCCCTTTCAACCTGCCACATTCACAGCCAGATTATTGGATACTCTGCAGCCAATATGATTGTGTCACGAATCGAACAGCCGGATCTCAACTACAGAATCACATACTCCGAGACGGATTTAATTCTCAGAGATTCTACCAAATAATTGTTAAAAAAAAGGCCCTCCAGAGATAAATCTCTGAAGGGCCTGAAAGCCTTGATCATCTTGAAACTAACGTTTCAAGAAGCATGTTTTACTGCGTTTGTAGGCTTATCCTACTTTGCAGCAATAGCAGCCTGTGCTGCAGCAAGTCTTGCGATAGGTACTCTGAATGGTGAACATGATACAT
>JAUNNN010000040.1 GCA_030531435.1 Lachnospiraceae bacterium | reverse complement strand
CCATAACCTTGATGAAGTGCCAGTACTTCTTAGCTGAGTTAGCATCTCTCTCGATATTACCAATAAGCTCTGAGTATGTCTTTGTAGCTGTATCGAAACCGAAAGAAGCTTCGATATCTTCATTCTTAAGGTCACCATCGATTGTCTTAGGACATCCGATAACCTGAATTCCGGTATTATTTGCTGCCATATATTCAGCAAGTGTAGCAGCGTTTGTATTAGAATCATCACCACCAATGATAACGATTGCTGTAAGACCGCTCTTCTTAGCATTCTCTGCTACTGTTGCGAACTGCTCTTTTGTTTCAAGCTTTGTACGGCCTGAACCAATGATATCGAAACCACCTGTGTTTCTGTATGCATCGATGAATGCATCATCAAATGTTACGTAATCGTTCTTAAGAAGTCCATCTGGACCACCCTTGAATCCAAGAAGCTCATTGTTCTTGTCTGTAGCCTTAAGAGCATCATAAAGACCTGTGATAACGTTGTGTCCACCAGGAGCCTGACCACCTGAAAGAATAACACCAACAACCTGCTTCTTAGCAGCTGATGTGTTAGCACCCTTTTCAAATGTAATTTCCTTCTTACCATATGTGTTTGGGAATAAAGCTTTGATCTTATCCTGATCAGCTACGCTCTGTGTTTCATTTCCCTCTTTTACGCAGATTTCTGCGATACCGTTTCTGAGCATGCCAGGAAGCTTTGGGCTATACTCATATCTTGCTTTCTGAAGTGGTGAAAGATTCATCATTTTTCTCCTTTTATAATTAATTTTTATTACAATATCAAATAAATACTGCCAATTATTTATACTAAAATATTTAAAGGAAAAAGTAAACAGTTTTTGTTGTTTTAGCCTTTACATTTAAAGGAAATATATGATATCATACGTCTTGTGTTTGAAAGACACACATATATTTATGACATGCGGATGTGGCGGAATTGGCAGACGCGCTAGATTTAGGTTCTAGTGTCCCCGACGTGCAGGTTCAAGTCCTGTCATCCGCAAACAGTAAAAACCCTTGAAAATATAGCATTTAAGCTACTTTCAAGGGTTTTTATTTATTGCTCATATCTGATCATATACACTATGATTCTCTAAATGCGTTTATTTCCCAAACTCTTACATTAACCTCTGACACACCACTGCCACAGTATGGGCAGACTTTATTTCCAAGGGCTTTAATTGGAGCACCACAGTTTGGACAATTCATGCCAAGTGCTGTATCGCCTTCTGTAACCTGGTTAGTATCCTGTATATATACAAGCTCAGTTTCATATCTTGTCTGCTTCATAGAAGTCTCTGAACCAGATATGACCTGACCTGAAAATGACTTAATAAAGTGATGATAACCTATAGCAGACTGAAGCGTTATTTTACATGTACCATTAACTTTTGTATAATGCTTTATTTCTGTTCTATGGACAGTGACATCGCTAAAAGCTTCTCTCTGTCTACTATTCTGATTTGAACTAATTATATTACTGACCTGATGAGTCAAATCACTTGACGCATTTACAAGTAAGTCTGTATTTTCCTGTGTAATTGCATCAAACGCTGATTTTAAAAGGTTTTCTGCCCTTGTCTTAAATTCAAAATAATTAAACTCTGGGAAATCCTTTTCTATTTGAGGTAAATATACACTCGTCATGGCGTTTAAAGACTTAGGAGTAGTTTCAAGTTCCATTTCAATTTCTCTATTAATATCAAGATCCTTTGGAATATGTGAAACTATAGACCTAACATCTGATGTAACACTTTTAACTGCTCTAAGTACTTTTGTAACAGCTACAGCAACGCCTATAACGCAGGCTGAAACTATTACTAGTACCACTATTGTACCAACGCTCATTTCTCTCTCCTACAATGAATTTGAAAAAGAAAACAGGCGCCAAAGAAGGCGCCTGCTCTATTTCTATTAAAGAATTACTTATTAACGATATCCTTTAAAGCCTTACCTGCTTTGAACTTAGGTGTCTTTGAAGCGGCAATCTTGATCTCTTTACCTGTCTGTGGGTTACGACCTGTTCTTGCAGCTCTCTTAGCAACTTCGAATGTACCGAATCCAACTAACTGAACCTTTCCACCCTTCTTAAGCTCTTTAGCGATTGTGTCTGTAAGTGCCTTAACAGCAGCTTCAGCATCCTTCTTTGTAAGGCTAGCGCTCTTTGCGATAGCATCAACTAATTCTGTCTTATTCATTGTAATCTTCCTCCTAAAGGTTAATACAGGTGCACTGTGCACCACTTATGTATTTATACCCTTTTTACCATAAAATGTCAATAAAAAAACTGCACAAAATGGCGTTTTTACGCCATTTCTAGTCATTTTTGTACTTATTTACACGTCTATCATACGTATATAGACCATTTTGCTCTTCTTCGATGTCTGTAAGCTGTGTAAAAATAGCACCTGCAAGACCATCAGGAATGATTGACTCTATCTCCTTTTGTGTCTTTATACAGTCATTTATAAAGCCTTCTTTTGTAAAACATGGATGGTATCCATACAATACGTCTTTACAAACATGTCCTTCAATCTGAAGTGAAAATCCACCATACTCAGATATTACAAATGCACGTTTATATTTATCAGGAAGTACTTCATATTTAAAGAAATAATTGTGGTCTGAGTAGATATCTCCGCAACCCTGATCAAACCATCCGCTTGCTGAATCAATAATTCTTGTATTATCAAGTGATTTAATATAATCTGTACATCTCTTTGTATCAAACTGACCCCAGCCCTCATTAAACACAGTCCACATGCAGATAGATGGAACACTTCTTAATTGGGTGATTGTCTCGTAGGTTTCCTTCTTCCATATTTTTACAGTTCTTGAGCTTGTACGACCTGTTGCATTTAATAAGAACCTTGTTTTATCACTTTGTTTTTTCCAGTTATGGTATATTGCAGGCATATAGCAGATTGTCTTCATATCGTACTTTTTTCCGCCATTAACCATATCCTGGCATACAAGCATACCAAGTCTATCACAGTGATAATACCATCTCATTGGTTCTAACTTACAGTGCTTTCTAATAAGGTTAAATCCTGCGTCAAACGCCCTTTTAATATCATCAACCATTGCTTCATCGCTTGGAGGCGTCATAAGGCTTTCTGGATAGTAGCCCTGATCTAATACGCCATTGATGAATAAAGGCTTATGATTAAGACATATTCTCATATGTCCATCCTTATCCATTTCTGTAGATACACTACGCATTGCGACATATGATTTTACGCTATCTTGACAGGTCTTTACTGTGAAATAATATAATCTTGGATTTTCAGGACACCACAGCTCATATTTTTCAAGTGACGCTGTAATTTTTACTCCACCATAAACTTCTTTTTTAGATATTTTTTCTACGATGTCCTCATCAAAAATAATATCAACATCATCAATTGAAGCATTTGTATCTACTATTACACTAACTTCACTTTTATCAATGTTAGGAATTATTGTAAGATTCTTTATATAAATATCATCTACATACTCAATCCATATTGTCTGCCAAATACCACTCTGGGATGTGTAAAACATTCCACCTGGTTTAAGCTTCTGCTTTCCTCTTGCAAATCCACTTCTGTCAGTATCATCTGTTACAAGTATCTGAAGATGATTTTCTCCATCCACACAGGCTTTTGTAATATCAAATGAAAAAGATGTGTATCCTCCTTCATGTGCTCCAATAAAATGACCATTCAAGTCAACATATGTACACTGATCACATGCGCCAACATGTAGAATAATTCTCTTTTCCTTAACCTTTGTAAGATTTATATCCTTTTCATATAAAAGTGTCTGGTTTGGAAGTAACACATGTCCTACGCCAGATAACCTTGCTTCTGGAGAGAATGGCACAATAATTTTACCATCATAAATAGTACTTCCATATTCAGAGCTAATACGTAAATCCCATTCGCCATTTAGATTTATATAAGAATCTCTAACCATCTGAGGTCTTGGATATTCCATTAACCCAGTGTACTTATAATCCGTTGTAAGTTCATATACTTTGGCTTTTTTATTATTACGGGTTCTGGCATTAATCATGCCTTTTATATCTACCATGCTATTCTCCATAAGTTGATTTGCAAAAAGAAAGCCCCTCTATCAGAGGGGCTTTAAGTTCATTAATTAGATTACTCTTCTTTGAATGCTGATACAGCGCCAATAAGTGTTTCTGACATAGAAGCCATATCATCTGATCTAACTGAAATATCAGTAATATTAGATGAAAGGTTCTCGATAGAAGCTGTAACTTCTTCAGTAGAAGCTGCATTCTCTTCTGAGATAGCTGAAAGGTCTGAAACAGAACCAATAGCTGAATCCTTTGCTTCTGCAAGTATTGTAGCATCCTTTGCGATGTTTCCAATCTGTTCAATAGAAGCATCAATTTCGCTCTTAAGCTTCATGAAGCTATCCTGAGTTGACTGAACCTTGAGCTGTTCGTCTGAAATTGTAACTTTAATATCCTCTGTAAGCTGCATTGATAAGTTAGAAAGATCAAGTACTCTCTTAATAACATCATCAATCTTCTTAACACCTTCATCTGACTGATTAGCAAGTGATGAAATTTCTGATGCAACTACTGCGAATCCCTTACCAGCCTCACCAGCTCTTGCAGCTTCGATTGAAGCATTAAGTGAAAGAAGGTTTGTCTGTGAAGAAATATCTGAAATAAGTTTTGTAGCATCTGATACTTCTCTGATTGCTCTTGCAAGCTCATCCATATGAGAAGCGATATTGTTAACTGCGTTAACTGACTTTTCTGATGACTCGTAAACAGCTGTGATGTTTTCTTTAGCTTCGTTACTAACTTCATCCATAACCTCTGATGAAGCTGAAAGAGCTTTAACACTATCTTCAATAGTATTTATGCTGTTACCAATCTCAAGCATATTCTCGTTAAGATCCTGTACTGCCTCAGCCATTGACTGTGATGCTGTAGCAAGTTCTGCAACTGCTGTTGTAATCTGTGAAGATCCTTCAGCTGATGATGTACAAAGACCATTTGTATCTGAAACTGATGTTGAAAGATTTCCAGATGTCTGACGGATATTACCAACAATCATCTGAAGATTTTCCTGAAGCTTCTTTGCAGCAACGATAAGTTCTGCAAACTCCTTAAGTGGTGACTGTGCATCGATATCGTCATTTATATATCCTTCTGAAAGTCTTACTGTAGCATCTGTAATTGCCTTAAATGTACCAACGACCATTCTTGCTAATACTACAATAATAATTACGAATGCAAGTATAACAATGACAGATACAATTACTGTCTTTGTAAGAAGGCTCTTTAATTCCTTCTGAATCTTTGCATCAGGTTCACCTGCAAAAGACATACCTACAATTTTGCCACCTTCTTTAATAGGCTTATAACATACATAGTATGGCTTTCCGTTAATCATTACACCGTCTGAATGAACTGTTTCACCTTTGCCATAACAAGCTGCTGTGATTTCATCAGTTGTTGTAGTACCTTTAACACGATTACCGCTATCATCACGAATAGATGATAAGTATCTTACAACCTGGCCACCCTCTTCTCTAAAGATTGTCATTTCAACATCTTCAGCCTTACATCCATCAATGAATGCTTCGTCTCCTGCCTCAATTCCTCTCTCCATCCAGGCTGTCCAGTCAACGCCATAATATCCTGCTGCGTTTTCAGCAACTGCTGATATTTTGCTTTCTGTTGCCTCAATCAATGCATTCTTCAAACTTGAATAAGACATTGTAGCACTAATGATTACACCAACAACAATTGGCACAAGTCCTAGTAAAAGCAAAAACGCATTCAATCCAATTTTTTTCTGTTTTTCCATGGCTTTTCTCCCTTTTCCTCTCATCGGTTCTAAAAATTATATAACCGTGTATAGATTTTATCATATTAGTCTAATAAAATATACAGTTTTTTTAAATAATTTTGCGATTTTTATATACATTTTTAACAAATATCTATTAGTGGGATATTTTGCGCATTCTGTCACAAGATTGTGTATATGTAACATCGCGGTAAATAACATAGATGTAACACGCTTTGCGAGTTACATCTATGATTAGCGGTCGTCAAATAAAGTCTTTCATGCAAGCATGAAACTTTATTTTCCTCGTCGCTATAACAAAAAGGCTTCTGGAAAATATCCCAGAAGCCCTGCATGATTAAACTAATAATAAATTATAATGCTATAGAAACCTCTACAGGTTTTACTCCACAGAGTGAAACACTAGTTTCATCTGGCTGGCTTACACCTGCAAATAACTTGAAGTTTTTACTATCTACAACATATTCACCATTTTCATTTACTTCCATAAATGCTCTTGTTGGTACGTTTATTTCTACTGTCTTTTCTTCTCCTGCATTAAGAGTTACACGCTTAAATCCGCATAAACAATGATTCTTTGCTGCAAGCTTTGAATCAAGGTCTTTAATGTATAACTGAACTACTTCATCTAAAGCAATATCAGATTCATTCTTAATAACAGTCTTTACAGAAACACATCCATTATATGCATCGCTATCCATAGCTGTCTTAAGAGCAGTCTCATCAACTACAACACTGTTTACTGAAACCTTACCAAATGTAAGACCATATCCAAATGGATACTGAGCTGCTTCATTCATGTATTTGTATGTTCTGCCTGCCATTGAATAATCTTCAAATGCAGGAAGCTCTTCTAATGTGTTATAGAATGTTACAGGAAGCTTACCTGATGGAGAAATCTTACCAAAAAGAATATCAGCAACAGACTTACCACCCACACATCCTGGATAGAAGCACTGAAGGATTGCTCCAAATGCATCACCGTTCTTTGCAAATGCAAGATCCATAGCAGAACCTGTTACATTGATAAGAACAACCTTTGTACCAGTTGCAGCCACTGCTTCAATCATTCTAAGCTGTGGCTCAGGAAGATTAAGAGTCTCCTTATCTCCTGATGCATAACTGTTACCTGTATCTCCCTCTTCTCCTTCAAGGCCTTCATCAAGACCTACAACAACAACTGCTACATCTGAATTTTTAGCAACAATGCAAGCCTCTGAAACTCTGTCATCATCTACAGCAAGGTGCTCAACTCTTTCCTGGAAAAGATGTGAACCTTCTGAATAATGTACTCTTATATCATTTGCATCTGCATACTGCTGAATACCTTCAAGAATTGTTATATATCTTGATGCTGTACCATGATAGTTACCAATAAGAGATGCTCTTGAATTAGCATTAGGTCCAATAACTGCTATTGTCTTAACATCTTTAGAAAGTGGAAGAAGTCCATCATTCTTAAGCATTACAATAGACTTATCAGCAGCCTTCTTAGCTAAATCAATGTGCTTCTTACACTCTACTACATCATATCCAATTTCATCATATTCACATGGTTCGAAGCATCCAAGAAGGAATCTTGTAGTATAAAGTCTTACTACAGATTCTGTGATTTTTTCTTCTGTTACAAGACCTTCTCTTAATGCATCAAGAATGTACTCATATGTACATCCACAGTTAACGTCACATCCTGTATTAAGAGCAAGTGCTGCTGATTCAGTAGAGTTTGCAGTTACTTTATGGTTCTCATGGAAGTCTCTGATTGCCCAACAGTCAGAAACATAGTGTCCTTCAAATCCCCATTTTCCTCTTAACACATCCTGCATGAGATAAGTCTGAGCACACGCTGGTTCACCTTCAACTCTGTTATATGCACCCATAACCGCCTCAACATCAGCTTCTTTAACAAGCTTTTCAAACGCTGGAAGGTATGTCTCATATAAATCTTTCTTTGAGCATCTTGCATCAAATGAATGACGAAGTGCTTCTGGGCCTGAATGAACTGCATAGTGCTTAGCACATGCTGCAACCTTTAAGTGATCTGTGTCACCCTGAAGACCTTTTACAAATGCCTTACCAAGCTCACCTGTAAGGTATGGATCTTCACCATATGTCTCATGACCTCTTCCCCATCTTGGATCTCTGAATATATTTACGTTAGGGCTCCACATTGTAAGTCCCTTATAGATATCTCTGTCTTCTTCTCCTGAATATGCATTATATTTTGCTCTGGCTTCTGTAGAAATAGCGTCTGCAATTTCCTCTAAAAACTCAGGATCAAACATTGCAGCAAGTCCAATTGCCTGTGGGAACACAGTAGCTGTACCAGCTCTTGCAACACCATGTAAACATTCATTCCACCAGTTATATTCTGGAATATCAAGTCTTTCTATCGCAGGAGAATCATACTTAAGCTGTGATGCCTTCTCCTCAACTGTCATCTGTGAAACAAGCTCAATCGCTTTTTTTCTAGCTTCTTCTCTTGTCATTTCATACCTCGAAAATAAAAATAATAATTAGTTTAGTGACAATACTAATTCTACAAAATCCAAGTAATTTTTACAAGTAGAACATTTTTAAGAAAATAAAAACTCCTGCAAACTATGCGTTAAATTTAACACATAATCCCAGGAGTTTTTAAATATAAAAATATTATTATGATCTGTAGTCTGCGTTTATTTTTACGTAATCATATGTAAGATCACAGCCCCATGCTGTTGCACTGGCATTTCCAGCGTTCATCTCACATCTTACTGTAACTGCATCAGCTGATAAAACCTTTAAAGCGATTTCTTCATCAAATGCAGGAGCTGCTCCCTTAGATACAACAAGTACTGAACCTGCATCACTTTCAAAATATATATCAACCATATCAGGGTCAAAATCAACACCCGCATAACCAAGAGCACACATGAAACGTCCGCAGTTAGCATCTTTTCCGTAAATAGCTGCTTTGCAAAGAGATGATGATACAACAGACTTTGACAAAGTCACTGCCTCATCCTTTGTCTTCGCTCCATTTACTATTACTTCATAAAGATGACTAGCTCCCTCACCATCTGCTGCCATCTGTTTTGCAAGCTCTTTATTTATATAATCAAGCGCCTCACAGAATGTTTTGTAATCGTCATTTTCACTGTCGATTAGTTTGTTTCCTGCAAGACCATTTGCGAGAATAAGGCATGTATCATTAGTAGATGTATCGCCATCAACAGAGATCATGTTATATGAATCAACAATTGATGCTGATAGTGCCTTCTGAAGCATTTCATTTGAAATAGCTGCATCAGTTGTAATGTAGCAAAGCATTGTACACATGTTAGGGTGAATCATTCCACTACCCTTTGTCATAGCTCCAATTGTAGCCTTTACACCTGAAAGTTCTATTTCTGCAGCTATCATTTTGTGCTTTGTATCAGTAGTCATGATGGCTTTTGCGGCTCTCTCTGATGCTTCAAAGCTTTTCTCAAGCTTTGTTGCAAGATCCTTTGTACCAGCTGTAATTCTTTCTGCCTTAATCTGCATTCCAATAACGCCAGTAGAACCAATTAAAACCTGTTCAGGTTTAATATCAAGAGCCTCTGCCGCAGCATCTGCAGTAACTTTACAGATATCCATTCCCTCTTTTCCAGTACATGCATTTGCAATACCAGAGTTGACAACTATAGCTCTAGCGCTGCCGCCTTTAACAACAACATCCCTGTCCCAGATAACTGGAGCTGCTTTTACAACATTAGTGGTATATGTTCCAGCAACATTACAGTCTGCTTCAGAATATACCATTGCCATGTCTGTTCTGCCCTGATACTTAATTCCTGCTGCCGTATCAGCTGCACTAAACCCTTTTGGAGCTGTTACTCCCTCATTTAATATTTTCATAATTATCTCCTAAAATACGCCTAAGGCATTTAATAAAAGAAGGGCAAGAAGAACTGGTGCAATAAATTTAACCATTGCAATATACAGTTTCTTTCGTCCAAATTTTTCTCCATTTACTGTTACTTCATCAATAACTGTATCAGGTTTTACAACCCATCCAACAAGTATACATGTAAGTATAGCAACTACAGGCATAAGAAGGTTATTACTTACATAATCCATAATATCAAGGATCTGGCCTGTACCACCATTTGGCATTGGCGCATCAAAGTATAGAACATTATATCCAAGACACACTATTGTTCCAACAATAAGAGCATAAATTGTTGAATAAATAGTAGCCTTCTGTCTTGTAATGTGGAATCTGTCCATGATACTTGATACGATTGCTTCCATAATAGATATAGAAGATGTAATTGCTGCAAATAATACCATAATAAAGAATACTACACCAACAATAACGCCAATTTTTCCCATAGCGTTAAATACTTTTGGAAGTGATACAAACATAAGTCCAGGGCCTGCTGACATTCCATCTCTACCCATAAATACAATTACTGCTGGAATAATCATAAGACCTGCAAGGAAAGCTACTAATGTATCAAAAATTTCAATCTGATTTATTGAGTTCATAAGGTTAACATCCTTTTTAACATATGAACCGTATGTAATCATAATACCCATTGCAACACTTATTGAGTAGAAAAGCTGGCCCATAGCATCCATCATTACTACAACAAGCTGTTTTGGTGTAATTCCTGTAAAATCTGGAAGTACATATACTTTAAGTCCATCAAGACCTGTAACTATAGCACCATCAACTTCATTCTTAAGAGTTAATGAATAAATAGCAATTCCTATAATTAATACAAATAATGCAGGCATAAGAATCTTACTGTATCTTTCAATACCACTTTCAACACCAAGGTAGATAACTACTGCTGTTGCAAGTATGAAAATCACTGCATATACAATAGGCGAAACATTGCCTGTAATAAATCCTGTGAAATAACCATCATCTACTGTTTGTGATGCATTACCAGTAATGAAGGTACAGAAATACTTAAGAACCCAACCACCAATTGCGCAATAATATGGAAGGATTATTACGGGAACTATACATGCAATTATACCAAGTCCCTTTCACTTCTCGTTAATCACTCCATAAGCTGTAAGTGGGCTTTGTCCTGTTTTTCTACCAATTGCTACTTCTGTTGTAAGAAGTGTAAAACCAAACGTAAGAGCAAGTATTATATAGCAAAGTAAAAATAAGCCTCCGCCATTTTTTGCAGCCAGGTATGGAAATCTCCAAATATTACCAAGCCCTACTGCACTACCTGCTGCCGCAAGGACAAACCCCAATTTTCCTGAAAAATTACTTCTTTCTTTCATATAAATTCTTCCTTCTCTTGAATACCATTAACAACACGGTCATAAATTTTATATTTTGCCATCAGTTGGCTAATATACTTTATCCTAAATAAAAACGAGCTGTTTTAACAGCATATAACATACTGTACCACAAACAATACTCAAAAGGGTATTTCTTTTAACAATATGTAAGATTGCCACAACGCCTATAGCGATTAATTCTGGAATACCATATGGCTTATTTGTTACAGAAACATCTTTTACGCAGTACACAACAAGCATTGCCATTATTGAATATGGCAAATACTTTCCAAGATAGCTTATAAACTTTGGTGTACTATTTCCTTTAAAAATAAAGAATGGCAGAAATCTTATCATCATAGTGACAAGCGCCATCACAATAATTAATGTCAAAACGCGGATATCACTCATTAGACCTACTCTCCTTCTCCAATGTGTTTTTGAATAAGGCAAGGCCTACAACGATTAATACCATAGTCGGAATAAGGAAATTATCTTTTCCAAATATAAGTAAACAAATTACTGCCGAAATAAGTCCTATTAAAGCAGGTCTATGTTCTTTATTTGATAACCACTGCTCAATTACAACAGTGACAAAAAGAGCTGTCATTGAAAACTCAATACCATCAAAATTTATTTTTAACACTGAGCCAACTACTGAACCAATAATGCTGCCAGTAATCCAATATATCTGATTGAATAATGATATAAGAAACCAATATTTAAACCTATTTTCTCCTTCTGGATACTTGCCATCACATACTAGAGAATATGTTTCATCAGTTAACCCAAACATAAGGTATGGCTTCCATTTTCCTGCGCCTTTATATTTATCTATCATTGAGATCCCATAAAATAAATGTCTCGCATTTACCATAAGGGTTGTAAGAGCGGTTGTAATTATTGATACTCCACCAGTAATTATAGATATACCAACATACTGCATAGATCCGGCATAAATAAATATACTCATAAGAAGTGCCCAACCTATACCGTAGCCATTTACTTTTAGCAAGATACCAAAGCCCATTCCTAATACAATATATCCAGCCATAACTGGCAAAGTTTTAACAACAACCTGTTTTAATAAATTCATAAAAGACCTCAAAATAGTATGTTTAGTATTCTATCACATTATGACAGGGCATGGGCTAGTTATTTGATGTTTTGATGTAAAATAATTTTACGTGTATAATTAATGTAATATATTATGTTTTATTTTAAAAAAAAATTGGAAGGATTAAATCATGGAAAGAAAAGAAATCGCAATACCAGCAATATTAAAGGTTGAAGAAAATACGCTGGAAGAAATTGGAAAATACCTTTCTGAGAAGGGAATAAATAAAGTAGTTATATACTTTGGAAATGGTCTTGTTGATTTATTTGGCGACAAAGTATTTGGCGGGATGAAGGAAGCAGCTGTTGAAGTACTTCACTACGAAGAGCTTGATACAGTGAAAATAGACGATCTTATGGATATGGCCTTTTCTCTTCCAAATAAAACTCAGGCAGTTATTGGTCTTGGTGGTGGAAAGGTAATTGATGCAGCCAAGTATATGTGCTTTTTAAGGAAGCTACCATTTATAAGCGTACCAACTAGTGCCAGCAGTGATGGTTTCTGTTCATCTACTGCATCACTCATTGTAAATGAAAGACGTATGAGCGTTCCTGCAGAACTTGCATACGGAATCATTGTTGATACTGCTGCCATCATGAGTGCACCAGAAAAATATATTTTCTCAGGCGTTGGTGATATGGTTGCTAAAATTACAGCTCTTTATGATTGGGAATTTGAGGCAAAAAATGGATATGCTGAAATAAATGATAATGCTGTAATGCTTGCCAAGAACGCTGTTAACTCATTTGTCAGAATGCCTCTTGTAAATGTTTCAAGAGCTACATTTATTAGAGAGCTTGTTAACGGGCTTACAGTAAGCGGTCTTGCAAATGAGATTGCTGGAAGCTCTGCTCCAACAAGTGGTTCTGAACATTTAATAAGCCACGCCCTTGATAAGAATTCACCAAGCCCACAGCTTCACGGAATTCAGGTTGGTATAGCAACATATATTATGGCTATAGTTCAAAATCACAGACAGACAAGAATCCGCAATTTCTTTACAGATACAGGATTCTTTGATTACTGTAAAACACTTAATCTTAGTAGGGATGAATATTTTAAAGCTATTGACGATGCACCATCTATAAAGCCTTTCCGTCACTGCTATCTCCATGAGGAGCAGTATAGAATTAAAGCAAAAGAAGCTATTGAACATGATGACATTCTCTGCGAGATTCTAAAGTAGGTTTACATAACTTAATAGGGGCCAATAAAATTGGCACATGCATTTTCGTTACTGATTTGCATGTGCCGTTTTTATTTTAGTATTTTATTGTTTCTTCGTAAGGTACTGCACCTTCATACTGATTTGACTTAAAGATTGTACAAATAAGTCTTATCATGCACTTGCGCAAATCCTCTTCCTTAAGAGTTCCTGCTGCAAGTTCAGCCTTTAAGTTATCTACATCGCTGATTTCGCCTGGCATAACAATATCATTTCCTGCTCTCATACAACCTGACGCTGTACTTTCTGGATTTTCATGAGTTGTTGTCCAGTCTGTCATTATGAGGCCTTTGAATCCCCATTCATTTCTTGCAACCTTTGTACATATATCGTAGTTATTTGCTGAATGAACTCTGTTAACTAGATTATAGCTTGTCATAATAGACATAGGCTGGCTTTCCTTAACAGCAATTTCAAATCCTCTTAAATATATTTCTCTTAATGCTTTTTCAGAAATAATACTATTATTGTGCATTCTGTTATCTTCAAGGTTGTTACCACAGAAATGCTTAATTGTAGTACCTACACCTGCATTTTCCTGAACACCCTTTGTCATAGCTGCAGCTATTTTTCCTGATAATACAGGGTCTTCTGCATAATACTCAAAGTTTCTTCCACAAAGAGGATTACGATGTATGTTCATACCAGGAGCAAGCCATAATGTTACTCCAAAGTATTCCATTTCACTACCAACAGTTCTACCAAGTGCCTTAACAATATCTTCATTCCATGTCTGAGCTACACATACACCAACTGGTATTGCTGTACAGTACTGGTAATATGTATCTCCTGCCTGTTCTACTTCATCATAGAAATAGCCATTTTCAAGAGCAGCATGGAATGGTAAATACTGTACTTCGTCATTGGCAACATTGTATTTTTTTGCAAGTCTTAGTCCTGCTGGTCCATCTGCAAGAGGTATACCTGCAAGGCCCTTATCTTTTGCAACGTAGTTTGTCTCACCTGCTGAACCAGGAACTGATGCGCCAGCAGCGCCAAGCTGACCGTCATGCTGACGGAGAGGATCACCCATTGCTAAAAGAATTAATTCATCTATTGTAAGATTCTTAGAAAACTCTTCTGCTTCATGAAGTATCTTATCATTTTCCATTGATGCAGCCTTATATAAATCATCTGTATAAATAGGCTTCTTTGTGACTACCTGACCTGCCTTCAATGTAACCTTTGGAAGTGATGAAGCATCTTCAACAACTTTTTCGTATAATGCTCTCTTTATATCATCAGGGAGTACAAGCTCTGTTAATTCATCCTTAACTGGACAAATATGTTCAACAATACTGAATACCTCATCAGCTTCTACTTCTACTGAACCAACAAGCTTTGCATTATTTATTCCATTACCTACAAACACACCATATATACCTTTTTCAAGAATATAGGCTGATTTTTCCTCATCAAAAGATGTGAGATTACTTAAAGAAATAACAACTTCAACAGTTTCCTGCTGCCCTTTTTCAAGTAAAGAAGTCTTCTTAAACCCACCAAGCCTTCTGTACTCCTTATCAAGCTCTCCATTTGGAAGTGATAAATAAACTTCTACAACTTCTTTTCCCGCAAATTCGCCAGTATTTTTTACATTAAACTTTGCATTGAGTGTTATTTCATTTAAATCAACTCGATTAGTGTAGTCTGCAGTAGGAGCAGTATTCTTATTTACTTTTATTTCCATGCTATCAAACTTAGTTTCAAAGCTTGTATAGCTAAGTCCATACCCAAATGGATATCTGACAGGTACAGAGAAGCTGTCAAAATATCTGTAACCAACATAAATACCATCTGTGTAATACTCTTTTGTTATATCACCATTAATATGAGAAAAATCCATTGCACCTGGATAATCTTCGTATTTAAGTGGCCATGTATCTGTAAGTTTTCCTGAAGGAGTAACTTCTCCTGAAATGACTCTTGCAAATGCATTTCCACCTTCCATTCCAGGCTGGCTATAAAGGATTACTGCTGAGATGTTACTTGCCCATGACTCATCTAGATATGATAAATCAACAACAGCACCGGTATTTATTACAAGAACAACCTCTTTATAAAATTCGCACAGAGATTTAATCATCTCTATTTCTTCATCTGTTGCATAATAGTCACCTTTTTCAAGGTATCTGTCTGCGCCCTCTCCTGCTACACGGCTTAAAACATAAAAAGCAATATCTGCATCTGTTTTAGTAGCTTTGTCGCCAACAGGGATTTCAAAAGGGGTCTGGGCATATACATTGAAGAAATCATTCTCTTTAGCTTCAACTCTTCTTAATATATCCTGACGCCATAAATATCTCTTCTCATCAAAGATTTTTGTATAGCTGTCAATCCAGTCTTTAGTTGTCACTGTATAGCCTGCATTAAGTAACCCCTCATAAATGGAAACGCTATGTCTTTCATTTACATCTCCAGAGCCTGTTCCGCCTTTTAAAGTTTTACTTGCTCCGCGTCCATATAAAGCAATTTTTTTATCTTTAGAAACAGGCAATGCACCTTCGTTTTTAAGGAGGACAAATCCCTCTTCTGCAGCCAATCCTGTCACTGTTTTATTATCTATTTCTCTTTGTGTCTCCATTGGATCAGTAGTACCACTGAATCCACGATTAATCATTTTTCTCATGTAGCCCTCCGTCATTTCTATGCGCCAATGTGATTACAATTTTAGCAAAACAAATTAGCCTTTACAATACAATTTTGGTATAATACTTTTCTATAAGGCAAAGGAAAAAGTATGCGAATTGCAATCATTGATGATGAACCAAACTTAATAAAATTAGTAGGTCACACAATTTTAGATTACGGAAAAATCCATAATCTATCTATAGAACTTGATGACTTTTTATGTGGAGAAGATTTTCTTACATCATTTAAGGCTGACTACTATGACATCATTTTTATGGATGTGTATATGCCTGGGATTAGTGGTGTAGAAACTGTTATGAAATTAAGGGAATCTGATATTAGTGTCCCTGTAATCTTTTTAACAACATCTGAGTCTCACATGAAGGACGCATTATCATGTCATGCCTTCGACTACCTGGTTAAACCAGCCACACGACTCGACTTTTTTAAAGTACTTGATGACTGTACAACATTTCTTGGAGAAAAAGTTACTGATCAGTCAAAGTATATTGAATTTAAATCAGGTGCCTCTACTGTCAAATTATTGACTGGTCAAATTATTTCTGCTGTTGCAGCAGGACATAAAGTAATTATTTCTACTAAAAACAACCTCATCTATGAGGCAAAAGAAACATTTTTGGCAATCTCTGATCCACTATCAGAGTGCGAAAATTTTCTTAAAATAAACAGGGGAATAATTGTGAATATGGACAGCATTGAAGAAATGAAAGACGGATGCTGTCTCCTTACAAATGGCAACTCACATATGCTAAAAGTAAGAGGTTCTAAAGAAATATATCAGGCATACGAAAATTATCGTATGAAAAATGCCTAACACTACCAGTTCATAGTGTCATTTATTTTATCTACTGTCAGTTTGAACTTCTTAACAATATCTGAGCTATTTTTCTCAATAAAATCATACTCTTCATTATCACAGGCTTTCTGAAGAGTCTCAAATGAATCTGCCAAATCATACAGTCCGACTGATCTGGTCAAACCCTTTAATGTATGTGCATTAAGACGATACTCCGTGAAATCACTATTTTTCAAGGATGTCTCCATTTTTTCAATTCGAGAAGTCTTCACAACATCTGAGAGCATATCAAGGTAAAAATCAAGGGTTCCCGAATACTTTTCAATAGCATCAGAAACATTTATGTTTGGCACACACATTTCAAGCTTGTCTACTATTTCTTTATCTATGACATCATAATCTGATTTACCATCAATAGACCTAGAAGATATTTCACTTATAATTTGAGTTAGCTCATCAGCTAACTGAGCCTTTGTTAGCACATCATCATATCCAGCTTCAATACACATTTCCTTTATGCTGGAAATATTATTTGAAATTAAACATATAGCATGCGTCTCCACATTATTACTATGCTCTCTTATTCTTTTGATTGCAAAAATACAGTCCAGTCCAGTCAATGATTTTTCAAAAAGAAGAAGGTCATATTTTTTATGATTACATGCATTAATTGCTTCATCTCCTGATGAAATCACTTCAATGGATGTATCACTGTCACTACAAGCCTTCTTTATAAGTGTAATATTTTCTTTGTCACTGCATGCAGCAAGAATTATTGGCATATCTGATTTACCATTCATCTTTATAAAACATAAGAGTGTTCCTTAAGCAAGAACACTCTTATTTCATAATAATCTATATTCCCTGAGCGCGAAGTTTCTCCTCAATGATATCAAGGAGAGCCTCACTATTTGCTTCTACAACATGAACATGTCTTCCATCTGTTAAATTCTTAAGCGGACCTGATTTAGAGTTTTTAATTTTGTCCATAAACTCTAATACATCGACTCGGTTTCTTATCATAAGATCTGCTGTAAGCTGTCCATAAACATCATGATAAATAACTACGTTTCTAACAGTTCCGCCAAAATCAACAATTGTATTAAGCTCTGTTTCCATCATGGCATCGTCATGACACACAGATATTGCACGCCTGCATGCACCCATATGAGCTGCAGGATTATCAAGAGTATATCCTCTATTTGTACTAAGCACCGGCTGTCCATCAAGTCTTAATGATGCAATATCTGCAACAATAATCTGACGGCTAACGTTTAACATTTCTGACAAAGTCGCGCCATTTACCGGCTGCTCAGTTTCAGACAATATTTCAATTATCTTTTGACGTCGTTCAACATTGTTCATACTGGCTATTATATCATAAATCCAGTGTTAAATCATTCTCCTTAATCCAGCCAATCTTTCT
>JAUNNN010000039.1 GCA_030531435.1 Lachnospiraceae bacterium | reverse complement strand
AGCAAGCTGATTCATAACACGAGCAAAGTTTGCGATAGGTGACTGGATGCTTCCAAGGAGCTTTGATAAAAGTTCTTCTCTTGAAGGGATCTTTGAAAGTGCATCGATACCCTTTGCATCGTAAAGCTCACCATCAACTACACCTGCTTTGATTTCAAGTGCTGGAGCTGTCTTAGCAAACTTAGCAAGTACTCTAGCTGGTGCTGTAGCATCATCCTTTGAGATTGCTAAAGCGCTAGGTCCTTCAAGATGTGCTGAAAGCTGCTCGAAGTCTGTGCCCTTGAAAGCAAAGTTCATCATTGTGTTCTTGTAAACCTTGTAAGTGATTCCAGCTTCTCTTAACTGCTTACGAAGCTTTGTATCCTCTTCAACAGTAAGTCCACGATAGTCAACAAGTACTAAGCTTGCTGCGTCTTTAATGTTTTCTGAAATCTCTTCTACGATAGGTTTCTTCAACTCGATCTTAGCCATTTTATTCCTCCTTATTAGTTTATTCCGGCGTAAGCCGTTGCCGAAATTATAAGAGGTATTAAAAAACCCTCTCCTCATACGAGGAAAGGGCGTAAATAATCATTATCACTCTTATCTTTCCTCGGTAGGCGATTAAATCTTATGTCCATTGACACCTACTGTCTTCGGCTGGTCACACGCGACCTTTGATAGAATATCACTGGTTTATGTTGTTGTCAATAAATAATTTTGAAATAACACTCGCCAATTTCTAGTCTTCAATTACTTTTTTCAGTTCATCTACTGACATATCAGCATATTCGGCAGCTTTTTCTATTGTAATCGTTCCATCTTTAAGCATCGCTTTTAAAAGCATTGCTTTGCCTTCTTCTTTTCCTTCTGCTATACCATCTTCATAAGCTTCTTTTGTAAATAGTTTTTGCCTTGTTTCAAATGTCATATCTATTGTCATATTCTTTACTACCTCACTTCCTCGTTCCCTAAAGAACTCTTCCAAGATGTGATTATCTATACAATACTCAACTGCTTCCTTTACAACGTCTTCATTTTCTCTATCATAGTCCTTATCTGCACTTTTTAGTTCTCTTACTTTATTTACAAGTGTCATGTATCCGTCAAGAACATAGGATAATTTCTTTAGGTCATTATTCTTATCTGGATTAATGTTATATACAGTACAAGTCAACTCTATACTATCTTTGCTATCACCTGCATGACTATATGCTGTTGAGAGTTTTTGTATCTCTTTTTCTGGCCTATCATCCTCTCCGTTATAAAATACAACGAATTTAGGTTTTGGTATCTTAATCAGTTTTTTACTGTATAAGTCTTTATTTTTTACCATTGGTTTTAGTATCTCTGCTAAATATATCAGAGATCTAAGTGGCATATTCGGATTATATGTTGACTGATGCTCATAGAGACTAAGCTCTGTATCAATAATAAATGCTGCATCATTTCTTACTGATAAAGATATACCTTTTTCTAAGGTTTTAATCTCTACCATTGATGGTTTAGCATCACTTCTGCCACCTAGTGCCTTATAGACATCCAGTGCATACTCTGGATACTCCATTAGCATACTAAAAACATCACTTTTGTACTCTCGATTACTCATTTGGTTCCTCCTTTAGACATGTGCAGGAATCACAAATAAGTTCCACCTGTTAATTGTGAAATCCTGCATAAACGATATGAAACTTAAGCATGAATTTCTACAACAAACAGATATGATTACAGATATTAGAACTGTATATTTGATATGTAAAATGAATGCTTTGAGCAAAGTATATCACTCAGCCCAAAGCATATCAATTCATTTATCTTATTATATTATTCTATCCAATTATAATTATCCTATATGATCAAATAAATACTGAAGCACGTCATCAGTAAATGATCTGCCTGCAATACCTACTATAAGAGTTTCATCATCAAACTCTTCTACACGATTTACATTTGCATACATAACAAGGCAATCAGCTACAATAATAATATCCTTACCTAAGATTGCAGGTCCGCCCTTCTTCATAAGTACACCCATACCAAGTGGGCTAACATCCTTTACATCAACTGTAATCTTTTCTTCTGTATCACAAACAACGATTACACCCTTTGCTTTATAATCAACTCTGGATAGTTTTCTTCTTTCTTCCATATATATGCTCCTAACTATTCAAACTTTACATCCACATCATTAAACTGGCCGTTTCCCAATAACGTAATTTTCACTACATTATCAGCATCTGTTATATCTGTAGTACATTCAGCCACTAGGTTTCCTTCTAAATCATATACGGCCCATTTCAATTCATTTATATCTACCGCCTGAATCAATTCAACCTCTATAGATTCTCCGTCTGCAAGTGAATCTATATTTGACTGTTCTTTCGTAACACTGTCCATTATTGACAGAAGTCCAAAATCTTCACCGCACTTATTTGCAAATGAAACCGCAAGTGGTTTGCCTTCATGTAAGTTATCATTATTTACTTCAATCCCTGCCTGTTGTTTAACCTCATATGTTTTAGCATATTTTTTACCGCAACCTAAGATCATCAAACAACATGCCACTATTAGAAATAATGAAATTATCTTTTTCATAATAATATTTTCTCCATATGTGAATTACTATTCTGATAATATCATTAAAATGTTTATCCGTATACACAGATGGCATAGCTACCGCTATGCCATCCACGTTACTAATTAGTTAAATTATTATTTCTGCTTCTTTGCTTCATTTTTGATTTCTGAAGCAAGAGCTTCCTTCTTTTTGTTTTTATTTCTACGGTACATTTCTTCACCTGTTGCACCAAGGGCTGCAACAAGTAATAACCACCACCAATTCATCTTCTGTGTTTCGTCTGTTGGAATAGCAGAAAGAGGAATCTCATTATCTTCAATTGTAACCTTCTTATCTTCTGTGGTTGGTGTAATTTCGTCCTGAGCAGCTTCATCAACCTTAACACCAGCTACGCCTGCATTTAATTCTTCTTCAACTCCGTTTCCTGCGGCTCTTCTACCAGTTCTTGCACCTGCAACGCCTGCATCGGCTGTTGGGAAGGCAAACATTGGAGCTACCGGTGTAGCTGCTGCAACATATACTGGAGCTGCTACTGGTGTAGATGAGCTACCTGAACCGCCTTCTGAACTTCTGTTTGCTTCAGCGATACGGTTAATTGCTGCTGTATAAGCTGACTCTAGTTCTGCCACTCTACCCTGTAATTTCTTTAATGCATCTTTTGCATCATCATACTTCTTCTGTGCTGCATTAACCTTAGCCTCAAGTGCATTAAGTTGAGCTGAAATATATTCTACGTCATGTGCAGCCTTGATATCTTCAAGCTGAGTCTTTGCTGCTTCAAGTGCATCTTTTGCTGCTTCAACGGCAGCTTTCTGATTATTAAGTGCATCAAGAGCTGTATTATACGCATATGCCTTTTCCATAGCAGTTCTCTGCTCTGTTGTAAGGTTATTTGTCTTATACTTCATAGCACCATTTGCCAAATCATAAGCCTTCTGCGCTGTGGTCTTTTCCTCACCCTTTGCTTTAAGTATATTAGCTGTAGTAATTGTATTTTCATATTTGTTAACTGTATCACCAAGCCAGTTCTTGTAGTCCTCATCTTCATTTACACCATATGTAAAGAAGAGACCAGCTGTCTTTGTATTATCTGCAATGAATCTGTTATACAATCCATTAGATGCATTTACCTGAAGTGTTGTTGCCTTATTATCAAATGTAACAGTTGCAACATCTTCATTAGTTTTGATGCCGTAATATCCTTTAATACCAAATAACTTCTTGTTGTATTCTGCAGTAAAGTAATACTTCTGTGTAGCATCAAGGTTATCTGTATTAGCACTTGCGCTTGATGAAGTAGAATACTTCACAGAGCCATTTGACTTAAATGAATCACTAGAGAGCTTTCCCTGTACGCTTGCCTTAACTGCATTGTTAAACACATCCTTATCATATGATACTAAAGAGTTAATAGCATCTTCTTTTGTTTTAATCTCATCAGATGTTAACACTGTAGCATTGTCAATAGTATATGTTTTTGTGTATTTTACGCACACTGAACCACTTGTAAGTGTGTATGTCTTTTTACCAAGCTTACCATCGAACAGATCATAACTATGATTATTAAAAATGTCTCTTTTTGTATCTAAATCATTTACTACAACAGAAGTAACTGTTGCGTCATTAACTGTGAGATCACTTAGGGCAGATGATATTGATGATCTAACGTAATCAAATCCTCTAAGGTTTCCAACCTGAATACCTAATTTGGATAAATCAACAGTTGTTGTAAACTCAACAGTATATGTACCATCTACATACCAAGCAGATTCATCAGTTTCAACTGAATACTGGACCTTATTTCCTAAATATGCTTTACTGTCATTTGCTTCCTTATAAGCCATAGCATCAACTTCGGCAGCAGCCTCGCTTTCGTATAAACCACTTGTATATGAAACTAACTCGCCTGGCTTCTGTTTTGCAGAAAGATCACTGTTTTCTTCATCGTAACCTTCCATATTCTTTATATCTTCGATAGCATTATAAACACTACCTGGATGATGCCATTGTGCACCATCTGCATTTGCATATGTATTAGCTTCATCATTAAGATCAAAACGTGTGATTGTAGTTACATCCTTCTTTATTGTCTTAACAAGCTTTCCCTCATCTGTTACGCTGTATGAATATGTAGCTGTATCTTCATGAACCTTGTATGTATCTGTATCTGCATACTTTTCATCTGTAGGAACACCTGCATTAGCTGTATCTGCAGCATTTAAAGCAAAGTACTTATCTCCATCAGCTGTTGCAATTTTAACGATTGTATATGCAGTTCCATCTTCAGCTGTGTATGAAGCTTCATCACCATTATGCTTATCAAATGTAAGGTCTGTCTTTAATACCTTAAGTGATGTATTCTCTCCAATTTCAAAGTTGAGTTCATCAGATCTTTCAAAAATAATAAGTTCATTTGCTGTCTTATTATATGTACCTTTACTATTTGCACCTGTCTTGAAGTTGAAATATTTTGTAACTTCCACTTCTTCGCCGTCTACAACTACCTTATATGTTACAAGGAAATAGTTGTTATCATCTCTCTTAGCGCTGTCTTTTTCCTGTTTAAATGTACAAGTAACGCTTCCAGGGACAAATTTACCCTCAGTAACAACATTATTTTCAACATAATAATACTTCATAATATTGCTAAATAATGTATTAAGATGTCCTGTTGTTCCCCAGTCTGGAGATGAATCATTATCACACTTATACTGTGCTTCAGCTACAGTCTTAAGTCCTGCATCTGTAATTGCAGACCATGCATCATCAGCAGCCTTCTTATTAGCTACTGCTTTGTTATATTCTTCTGTTGCATTGTCTAAATCTGCTTTTGTTCTTTCAATATCTGCTTTTGCAAGAGCTCTAGCCTCATTATATTTCTTCTCAGCAAGCTCTTTTCCCTTAGCTGGGTTATTTTTTGCTTCTTCTAATTCAGCTTCTGTCCATTGAAGTTCAGCACCTTTTCCCTGTCCAAGCTTAACTACGAATTCATTAAATCTCTCTACTGCTTTTTCAATTGTCTTTGTCTGAAGATCACTTGCTGCTTTACCAGCTGCTTCAATTGCATCATTGAGTTCAGCTGTAACTTTGTCGTATTCGTCGCTTGCATTTTTAACAGCAGCCTCTGCAGCTGATACCTTATTGTTATACTCTGTCTCTGCTGTAGCTGCTTTTTCTGCTGCTTCTGTATATTTCTTGCTTGCTTCTTCTAATGCTTCTCCGTACTGGTTTACAGCATCTTCTGCATCTGCAATTGCCTGTTTTCCATCAGCAACTGCCTGACCTGCTTCAGCTTCTGACATTGTATTTCTAATTACAGCAAGTGCTGCATCTACTTTTTCATTACCTGTGCTAACAGCATCTTCTGCGCCCTGTGCTGCATCTTCCATAGCATCTGACTGCTCGTTAAGAATTGTTTTCTCTGATTCTTCTGATGCTTTTTCATTTACTGCTTCATCTACTGATTTAAGTGCATCTGATACATCCTGAAGCTTTGTAGCTGCATCCTTAGCTGCTTCACTTGCTACTTTATCTGCATCTACGGCATCCTGCATTTCTTTCTTTAATGCAGTATCATTAGCCTGAATAAACTGACCCTCATTTACAGGATCCTTTTTGCCGTTGCTGATATCATTTGGGAATGGATAATACTTATTTCCCCACTGATCTGAAGCAGTTGAAAGTTTTGACAAGTCTGTTGCATAATCAATTGCATCACCTGTAGCATTTGCTGCATCTGTTGCATTATCTACTGCACCATTTATGTGTTCTCCGCCTTCGCTCTGATAACCTGTAATATTATTAACAACCTCAATTGTGTTATTTGTTGTTTCTGATACTGATGGTGCTGATTCTGAAACCTGTGTCTCATTATTCTCTGACTCATTTGATAAATTTTCAACTGGAGCGTTATCGTCCCCCCCTAGCTCTTCTGCAAGAACCGGAGTAGCAAGTACTGGCTGCATAGCCATCATTGCTGAAAGTCCAATCGAAATTGCCTTGATTACTTTCTTGTTAACTGTTTTGTTTTTCATCTTTTACTTCTCCCGTTTTAATAGCGTGTGCCTCTCATCCCTGAAACGCTATTTGTATTTGAAAAAGCTTGCTTCCTGCTCGCTCATATTAGTTCTTCACTTTTTCCACTTTTATATATCGACAATTCCGGAAATTAGATAACCACATCCACAAAATTATCACATTATAACTAATCACATTGTATAATATTCCGGAATCGTTTTCAATATATTGTGCATAAAAGTCCGAATTTTAGCACGAACGTCCACATTATGATAATACGCACATTTTCATCATAAAAAAATCAGGGGCAAAACCCCTGATTTCTATTTCTTCATATTAAAATATGTTTATGCAAGCTCTATCACATAATTTACCATGAAATGCTCGCCTGGTCTTAGTGAATTATTCCAGTCTCTGTCTTTAAGCTCGCCCTTAAAGCCTTCTCTATCTGCGCGTCCATACCATGGCTCTATACAAATAAATGGTGCGTTCTTTCCTGGAGGTGACCAGATTCCTACAACTGGCGATGTAAATTTCACCGACAAAATTTTATTTAATGATTTGTCCAGAAGCTCAACCTCATCCACCTGAGATTCTTCTATTACATATGCATCTCCGTCAAAGCTGTGTTCATCAAGCATCATTACACCATCATCAAGCTTGATATTTTCTAACTTATCTGTAAGTAGTCCCTTGCCGAAAACAGAATTTGTAAAGCTTCCAACAGGATTTCCTTCATATTTAATACGTATTGCGCTATCAGACAGCGCACAATTAAATGCCGGATGTGCACCAATTGAAAATTCAAGCATTTCATCAGCTGAATTTACTACATCCCATCCAATAAATAATTCCGTGCCTCTAAGTTCATATTTAATATAGAGTTCAAACCACATAGGATATTTCTCAAGAGTATCTTCATCTGCGCTCAAATAAAACACGCATGAAGTCTCATCATTTTCCACAAGTTCAAAATCCATATCTCTTGCAAATCCATGCTGTCCCATTTCGAACTCTTCACCGTTATATCTGTATTTATTTTCATTAACAGCTCCAACAAATGGAAACAACACTGGTGCAGTCCTGCCCCAATACTGAGGATCTGCATTCCACATATATTCTTTTCCATCTTTTTTAAATGATTTAAGCTCCGCACCATGATAATTAATAACCGCAGAGCATCTTTCATTAGAAATAATTATTTCAGCCATAGTAACCTCCCGTTTCTTCTATTAATATATTATACTCAAATAGGCGCTATTTGGAATAGTACAAAGAGCACATATCAACTGATACATGCTCTTTCTTTAAACCATATTATTTATTTTAAAAATAACAATAACTATATAACCATAACCAGTGTTCCAATCCCTATTAAAACACATCCAATTAAGGACTTAATCGTGAACTCTTCATGTAAAAACAAAAATGCCAATACAAGAGTTATTACAACTGACAACTTATCTATAGGCACAACCTTTGAGGCTTCTCCAATCTGAAGTGCTTTATAATAACAAAGCCATGATGCTCCTGTGGCGAGTCCAGATAATATTAAAAATATCCAGCTTTTCCTGCTAATTTCGAATATGCCGCTCTGTGCACTAGTAATAAAAACCATTACCCACGCCATTACAACAACCACAACTGTTCTAATTGCTGTTGCAAGATTCGAATTAACACCTTCTATTCCTATTTTTGCTAATATAGAAGTTAATGCAGCAAACACTGCAGAAAGTAACGCAAATATCAACCACATATATTTTTCCTCCCAATTCAAAAATTATCTATAAGTTAATTCAATAATATATCATTTCCACAATAAATTGAATGTACATATCTATCCTATATAATAACTGTTATAATATGAAAAAACACATTTATAACTTTTCACATTAGGAGGATATGCATTTCCTGTATAGATACGGAATGCATTTATAAATAAACTCATGAAACGAATTCTTACAAGCCAGGAAATGGCAAACTGTGATAAATATACAATTGAGGAAATGGGCGTTCCATCACTAGTATTAATGGAACGAGCTGCATTAGCAGTTACTGACTTAATAAAGTCTCATTTTGACAAAAAATCACTCATATGTGCATTATGTGGCCCAGGAAATAACGGTGGAGATGGAGTTGCTATTGCAAGAATTCTACATTTACAAGGATATAATGTTTTCATTCATATGTTAGGCGATGAATCAAAATATTCTCATCAATTAAAAGAAGAGATCCGCATAGCCAATAAATATAACGTTCCTTTTAATATCGACATAAACAGCATTACAGCCGCTGATTTAGTAATAGATGCAATATTTGGAATTGGATTATCAAGAGATATATCTGGTACATATTTTGATGCAATTCAGCTCATAAATGAAAACTCATGCAATGTCGTATCAGTAGATATTCCTTCTGGATATGATTCAGATACAGGTAAAGTACTTGGTATTGGAGTAAAAGCTGACTATACAGTAACCTTTGCTTATGAGAAGTCAGGATTACTACTTGGCGACTGTTATTTAAACAGAGGTGAATTAACTATTGCTGACGTAGGCATATATATCCCTGATAATAACGACTATACTCCATGTTATGAACTTGATGACTTTGATATATATGAGTTACTTCCACCATTAAAACGATCTGACAATAAGGGAACTCGTGGTAAAGTACTAGTTATTGCTGGCAGCGAAAACATATATGGTGCATGTTATCTATCTGCTAAAGCTGCTCTTACCTGTGGAAGTGGTCTTGTTAAAATATATACTCATAAAAATAATATCGGAACGATTCAGTCATCTCTTCCTGAAGCAATGTATCTTGGATATGATGCCTATAATGAATCAGAGCTTGAAGGGCTCCTTGATTGGGCTGATGCAATTGTAATTGGTCCTGGTCTTTCAACTTCTGAATTAGCACATAAAATCGTCGCAAAAACGCTCACATATGCAAAATCATCTATTATAATTGACGCTGATGCAATAAATATTATTGCTGAAGATACTAGTATATTAAGGGATTCTGTGGCTCAAATTGTTTTAACTCCGCATCTAAAGGAAATGAGTCGATTATGTGGTGAAAAAGTTGATGATATACAGGCCAATATGAGAAAAAATGCCACAGCCTTTTGTGGAGTTTTCGGCTGTAGCATTATACTAAAGAGTTTTACCTCATATATCGTTACACCAAATGCTGAGTATATCAACACTGCAGGTAACGAAGGAATGGCAACTGCCGGAAGTGGAGATATACTTTCCGGCGTTCTCGGATCACTACTTGGCTGTGGAATGTCTATGGATTGTGCTCCAGCTGTTGCATCGTATATTCACGGTACCGCCGGAGTAAAGGCTGGTAAATCGAAAGGTAAGCGCCAAGTAATTGCTTCCGACATAATAAATGCCATCTCTCTTTGAAATTGTCATTTCGTATAAATACGAAATTCGAGAATTATAATAGTATATTTGAAAGCAAAATAACAGTACTCTAGCACGAAAGTCCGTTTTTGAGCACGAAAGTCTCAAAACTATTCATTTTCGGACACATTAACTACTTGTACATCTGTACTTATACTCTCTTCTTCTGGCGCTTTCTTTGTAGGTGATGTGTTCATTCCACCCTGTATATTATGATTTGTATCAGATTTCATTACATATCCTGAATCCAAATCTATTTCTGCATAATCAGAAATTCCCTGCATGTACTCAAGAATTCTATGACTTTCAGCCTTATCTACTTCCTTTGTACTATAATTAATCTGTTTTGCTGGGATAAATTGAATACTGTCTATATTTGCAGTTTCATTCAAAGTAATTTTAGCAAGACCCGTATCTACTGTCTTTGAGTTAAACCAATAATTTCCAAGACTATAAAATACAGGTACATCTCCAATAAAATCTATTCCCTGAAGACAGTGTGAATGATCTCCAATAATCAAATTGACTCCCGCTTCAATATAGTCTGCTGCTAAATCCCTTTGACTTTTCTCTACAAGGTCTGTATTCTCCGATCCCCAGTGTACATACATGACCACAAAGTCGGAATTCGCCTTAGCTTCTTTGATGACTTTGCACGCCTTTGTCGAATCTACCGTTCTTAACACACCAGGGGTATCTGCTGTAGCTTCCTTTGTGTCAGGATTACCATTTCTTTCAATCTGAGTAGCCGACACATAGGCAATTGTTAATCCATTTACTTTAAAGTATGCGGGTCTCATAGCTTCATCTATATTCTTGCCTGCACCAACAAATGGTATCATAGCGTCATTTAACACATCAATAGAATCAGCTAGAGCATCTGGTCCCCAGTCAAATGCATGATTATTCGCAAGAGACACAATGTCTGCACCCATATCCTTAAGTATGACTACGTTTTCAGGTTTTGATCTGAAAGCATACTGCTTTCCCTCAATAGGTGTACCTCTGTTAGAATAACAGAATTCATTATTTATCATAAATATGTCTGCTGAGTTCATCTCATCAAGTAATGATGCATCAATACAGTTCCTTATATCGCTTCCTCGGTCACGAAATTGACTCATAAGTGAAAAGCCATCATAGAAACATGTATCTCCAGCGAATTCTAAAACCACCTTATCAGGGCTATTTGCTTCTTTTGAATATATTTTATTTACATCATCATAGATATATTCATATTCTGGCGTTTCTTCAATGATTTCTTCAGGAATATCCTGTGAAATATAATCTGAGCCTCCATTTACAACAATAGTTGCAGGGATGTCAATAACTGGTGTTTCAGCCTCTTTTTGCTTATTACACCCACTCATAGTAAAACATACCGTAAATATACCTAAAATCACTAATAGACTATTTCTTTTCATATTACTATTATAGCATATTGAAAACACTTTATAACAAACAAAAGGGACCGCTTTCGCGATCCCTTAGAAATCTTATTTAGTATTCTAAATTAATACTTTGCTGTTGAAACCTTAACACCAGGTCCCATTGTTGTTGATAAGCTGATGCTCTTTAAGTACTGACCCTTAAGTGTTGCTGGCTTAGCCTTAACAATAGCTTCCATAAGTGCATTAAAGTTCTCTTCAAGCTTCTTCTCATCGAATGAAACTTTACCAACTGGAACGTGGATGATATTAGCCTTATCAAGTCTGTACTCGATCTTACCAGCTTTAATATCATTAACAGCCTTTGTAACGTCCATTGTTACTGTACCAGCCTTAGGGTTAGGCATTAATCCTTTAGGACCAAGAACCTTACCAAGACGACCTACAACACCCATCATATCAGGTGTAGCAACAACTACGTCAAACTCAAGCCATCCATCATTCTGAATCTTAGGAATGAGCTCCTCGCCGCCTACGAAATCTGCACCAGCAGCTTCTGCCTCATTTACCTTATCTCCCTTAGCGAAAACAAGAACTCGTGTTACACGACCTGTTCCGTTTGGAAGTACAACAGCGCCTCTGATCTGCTGATCAGCATGACGTCCGTCACATCCTGTTCTAATATGTAATTCAACTGTTTCATCAAACTTTGCAGTTGCAGTCTTCTTAACTAAAGCAATAGCCTCTGTAGCCTCGTACTGAGTAGCGCGATCTACAAGCTTAGCTGCTTCAGCATACTTCTTACCATGTTTCATCTACGCTTCCTCCTATTCTTCTACAGTAACGCCCATTGAACGAGCTGTACCTGCGATCATGCTCATAGCTGCTTCAAGAGATGCTGCATTTAAGTCTGGCATCTTCATTTCAGCGATTTCCTGTAACTTAGCCTTTGATAATGTAGCTACCTTTGTCTTGTTAGGTACACCTGAACCTGACTTAATGTTACAAGCCTTCTTAATAAGAACTGCTGCAGGTGGAGTCTTTGTGATGAAGCTGAAGCTTCTATCTGCATAAACTGTGATAACAACTGGGATGATAACATCTCCCTTGTCTGCTGTCTGTGCATTAAACTGCTTTGTGAATTCCACAATGTTTACACCATGCTGACCAAGAGCTGGTCCAACTGGTGGTGCCGGTGTAGCTTTTCCGGCAGGAATCTGAAGTTTAATGTAACCTTCTACTTTCTTTGCCATTTTCTTTCCTCCTAAATGTGGTGGTGGCGGGCGTTATTGCCCTCCCACGGGGTTCATAGGATCTATAATAAATCTTAGAACTTTCACTATAAACTATTTGCTTAAATAATTATTTAAGCTTTGTAACCTCATCAAATGAGATTTCTACTGGTGTCTCACGTCCGAAGAGCTCAACATTAATAGTAGCTGTCTGCTTACTCATATCCATACGCTGAACCATTCCAACTGTATCTTTCCAAACACCCGCAATAACATTAACTGTATCACCAACCTCAAAGTTGATAACAACATTTTCTGTCTTGATTCCAAGAGGTTTCATCTCAAGGTCATCAAGTGGAACTGGTTTAGATCCAGGGCCAACAAATCCTGTTACACCACGTGTATTTCTTACTACATACCATGTAACGTCGTTCATTACCATATTAATAAGAACGTATCCTGGGAACATCTTTCTGTCTACAGACTTACGTGTTCCGTTCTTCATCTCTGTAACGCTTTCAATTGGAACTCTTACTTCAAGAATTTCTTCTTCTAAGTGACGATTCTCAATTGTTTTCTCGATGTTAGCCTTAACTTTATTTTCATAGCCTGAATATGTATGAACTACATACCACTTAGCTTCTGAACTGTTAGATTCTGACATAGCTTATCTCCTTTACAGTGTAGTTAAGAAATCAACGCCATACTTTAATATCCAATCAACGATGGCAATAATAACTCCGAGAACTACAGAAATAATTACAACAGCAACTGTCTGCTTAGTAACGCTTTCCTTACTTTCCCAAATAATTTTGTTGTATTCAGCCTTAAGACCTTTAAACCATGTACTGATTTTCTCTGCCATAGCATCCTCCTAATAACAACAAATAAGGATTATTTTGTTTCCTTATGCATAGTGTGTCTCTGACAAAATCTACAGTACTTCTTTGTCTCCATTCTATCTGGATGTGTCTTCTTATCCTTAGTAGTATCGTAGTTACGATTCTTGCATTCTGTGCAAGCAAGTGTAATTCTTGTACGCATTTTATCACCTCCGCGTATTAATAACGACTCTGTGTCTCCGATGTGTTTATATAGATTTAAACATAAAAAAAAGAGCTATATACGCACTTCGTTCCACAAATATACCACAAAAACCTAAGTCGAGTCAACAAAAATATGCGATTTTTGCGTGTTTTTATATAATATTTGTAGTCAAATACGATTTCTACTCTTCGCAAAACAGATTATACCTTTTTTTAGACACATTTTCTATTATTTTTTGCACATTATTATAAGAAATATAAGAAAAGGGCTTGCTTATTTGCACGAAAAGGTATATGCTAATGGCATAAAAATAGGTTTAATGCCCGCACTTTGTCATGCAAACGCGGAAAACTACGGCAAGGACGTCGTAGTTGCATGATAAACCAGTGATCCGTAAGCTGGTTATAAGTGTTATCATTTCACGGAAGAAAGGAGGGGCACAATGGCAGATATAGCAGCATTAAATACGGTCTATAACCATTTCATGACCACGTACGCGCCTAATGGTATCAATACTAAGTATGATACTCATAAGAAGAGCGAGCTTCGTGGTGTTTATAATTCCATTGTTAAATTAAATAAAGACGCTCCCCTTTTCTTACTAGATACTAGTGATGAGGCTAAAGAATTTGCAGTTAACCTTAAGGAAGGTGCACGTTCACTTAAAAACGTTATTTCTTCTGTTTCCTCTGAAGGAGATGAATCTCTTTTATCTAAGAAATCAGTTTCTTCTTCTGATGAAAGCGTTGTTACTGCTGACTTTATAGGTAATATCAGTGAAGATGGCGAAATACCATCATTAGAGATTGAAGTTAAATCTTTAGCTAAGAATCAGGTTAATATGGGCAAATTCCTCCCTCAGGATGAGATGGAATTACAACCTGGTACATACTCTTTTGATATTCGTTCAAGAGATACTGACTATGAGTTCCAGTTCAACATCAACGAAGGTGATACAAACAGGACTATTCAGGAAAAGCTTGCTCGACTTATCACAAAGTCAAATATCGGAGTCAAGGCCTCTACCATTACAGATGATAATGGCAATATGGCATTAAGACTTGAATCTGATGATACAGGAAGTAGAGAAGAATCTGACTTACAGTTCCTCGTTTCTGATGAAAAATCAAGTAAACAGACTGGTACAGTAGAATACTTTGGTATAAATAATGTAGATACTCTCCCTGCAAACTCAAGCTTTATTTTAAACGGCGAAGAAAGATCTACAGCTTCAAATAGATTTACTATAGATAAGATATTTGAAATATCTCTTAATGGAGTAAGTAAAGAAGGTGAATCCGCTTCTATTGGACTTAAAACTGATGTAGAATCACTTACTGACAATATTTCGAACCTTATCGAGGGATATAACTCATTTATGAATAAGGCTGCTGCTTATCTTGATTCTCAGCCATATTCAAATAGACTTATGAGAGAAATGAACAGCATATCTTCATTATATAAAGATAATCTCTCATCAATCGGTCTTAACATTGCAGATAATGGAACTATTGAGCTTAACAAAGATGCTCTCGCAAATACAGCACAAGGTGATGATGCGCTTCAGAGATTTGCAAGCATTAGAAGCTTTACAAGTTCAGTCCTTGATAAAGTAAATAAGGTTTCTATAGACCCTATGGCCTATACACAAAAGACGGTAGTTGCTTATAAGAATCCGGGCAAATCATTCACAAGCCCATATGTTACAAGTAACTACTCAGGAATGATGTTCTCAAGCTACTGTTAAGTAGATGAAGATAAAAAACTATGCTTATCAAAGAATAAACCCATGGAATTGCCCATGGGTTTTTCTATTTGCAAAATAAAATAACAAGAGCCCATGACATTTGCCATGGGCTCTTCTATTATAACTAAATGTTATATTTAATTATTTCTTAGCCTTTTCAGCCTTGATAGCTGCTGTAAGCTGTGGAACGATCTTGTTAAGATCACCAACTACACCGTAATCAGCAACATCGAAGATTGGAGCATCTTCATCCTTGTTGATAGCAACAATGATATCTGACTCTTCCATACCTGCAACGTGCTGGATAGCACCTGAAATACCACAAGCGATGTAAAGCTGAGGTCTAACTGTCTTACCTGTCTGACCAACCTGGAGATCCTTTGGCTTCCAACCTGAATCAACAACAGCACGTGAACATGAAACCTGTCCGCCAAGAGCTTCTGCAAGATCTTCAAGAATCTTGAAGTTCTCTGCTGAACCAACACCACGACCACCTGATACTAAAACCTTAGCATCCATGATATCCTTGATGTCTGAAACAGCCTTAACAACTTCTTTGATTGTTGTGTACTTGTTGTTAGGTGTGAAACCTGGGTTGTATTCAATAACTTCTGCCTTAGCACCTGCAACTGGATCGATCTTCTGCATAACACCAGGACGAACTGTTGCCATCTGTGGTCTGTTGTAAGGACAAGCGATTGTAGCGATTGTGTTTCCACCGAAAGCAGGACGTGTCATAAGGAGCTGCTTATGAAGCTGCTCTGACTCTTTTCCTGGGATTGGAACGAGTGGGAAATCACCGATTTCAAGTACTGTACAGTCAGCTGTAAGACCTGTAGCTACTCTAGCTGAAACTGTAGGACCAAGGTCACGACCGATTGCTGTAGCACCTACGAGTACGATTTCTGGCTTGTACTCATTAATAACTGATGCAAGAGCATGTGCATAAGGCTCTGTTCTGTATTCCTTAAGTTCAGGATCATCAACAACGATAACCTTATCAGCACCGTATGCTGCTAAATCATCTACTAAATTCTTAACGTCTGATCCGATAAGAACAGCTGTAACTTCCTTTGTATCAAGGTCAGCTGCAAGCTCCTTAGCCTTACCAAGGAGTTCGTAAGCAATACCGCTTACCTGATTGTCAACCTGCTGGGCGAAGACAAATACGCCCTTGTAAGCTTCTGTATTTGGTGTATTCATAATATTCGCCTCCTATTAAATAGCATGCTTCTCATTAAGCTTGCCAACAATATAACTAACTGCATCTTCTGGAGAGTCTGGAGTAACCTTTTCTCCTGCTCCCTTTCTAACCTTATCTGATGCCTTTGCGATCTTTGTAGGTGAACCTGCAAGACCTAAGTTACCATCTTCAACATCCTTAAGGTCAGCTCTTCCCCATGTTGTAATTTCTGCTGCACATGCATCAAAAATTCCACCTGGAGTCATGTATCTAGGATCATTGAGTTCTGCAAGAGCTGTAACAAGACAAGGCATCTTAGCTTCTACCATATGGTATCTGTCATCATACTGTCTCTTAACTGTTACTGTCTTAGCAGCTTCGTCAACGCTGATTTCCTGTGCGTATGAAATAACAGGAAGTCCAAGATGCTCAGCGATCTGTGGACCAACCTGAGCTGTATCACCATCGATAGCCTGACGACCTGTGATGATTAAATCATACTCAAGGTTTCTAAGTGCACCAGCGATTGTTGTTGATGTAGCCCATGTGTCAGCTCCACCAAGAACTCTATCTGTTACAAGAACGCCCTTGTCAGCGCCCATAGCGATTGCTTCTCTAAGTACGTCTGTAGCCTTTGGAAGTCCCATTGTAAGAACTGTAACTTCTGCGCCGTACTGATCTTTTAATCTAAGTGCTGCTTCAAGACCTGCCTTATCATCAGGGTTCATAATTGCAAGCATTGCACCTCTATCAAGTGTTCCGTCTGGGTTGAACTTAACGCCACCCTTTGTATCAGGAACCTGTTTAATACAAACAACGATTTTCATTGTATATGCTCCTTTACTAAATTATTTAATCACTATTATCGCGTGACCTCAAATTTCTTCGAAATTTTCGGTCGCGGTTCGCGTAACTCACCGCTCATAAAGCCTTCAAAAATATATTTCCGACTGCAAGCAGTCGTCATTATATTTTATGAATTCTTTACACGCGATAATTACTTGAGAATATTCGCGGAGATAACCATTCTCTGAACTTCTGATGTACCTTCGTAGATCTCTGTGATCTTAGCATCTCTCATCATACGTTCTACGCCATATTCCTTAATGTAACCATAACCACCATGTAACTGTACACACTTTGTTGTTACTTCCATAGCAACTTCTGCAGCGTAAAGCTTAGCCATAGCAGCTTCTACTGAGTAAGAAACCTTTGCTCCAGCCTGGAACTCATCTTTCTTCTTAGCAGCCTTATAAACTAATAATCTTGCAGCTTCAACCTTTGTTGCCATATCAGCAAGCTGGAACTGTGTATTCTGGAACTGAGCAATTGAACGACCAAACTGCTTTCTTTCCTTTACATAGTTAATTGTTGTTTCAAGAGCACCTGCAGCAATACCAAGAGCCTGAGCAGCGATACCAATACGTCCACCATCAAGTGTATGCATTGCGATTGCAAATCCCTTACCCTTAGCGCCAAGAATAGCATCTGCTGGGATACGACAATCTGTGAAGATTAACTCGTATGTTGATGAAGCACAGATACCCATCTTGTTTTCTTTTGTACCGAATGTAAATCCTGGTGTACCCTTTTCTACGATAAATGCAGAAATTTCTTTCTGGATTTTACCACGCTTTTCAATCTTACCTGTAACAGCGATGATTACATATACATCTGCTTCCTTACCATTTGTGATAAAGCACTTTGATCCGTTAAGAACCCACTCATTAGTAGCTTCATCAAATACAGCCTTTGTCTGCTGTCCCTGAGCATCTGTACCAGCACCTGGCTCTGTAAGACCGAATGCACCAAGCTTCT
>JAUNNN010000038.1:2922-19146 GCA_030531435.1 Lachnospiraceae bacterium | reverse complement strand
TCAGCTGGAGCACCATTCTTGATTACATCGCTGATGTATGAAGACTGGAATGGGTTACACTGCTGATCGAAGTTCCAGTTACCCTTAAGGAGTTCTTCAAGAGCCCACTTGTTACAGTCATAACCCATGATGATAACGTCGCCGTTTACACCGTGTGAAATGTTAGCTGCGTCAAGAGCTGCTACAGCACCCTTAGCCATATCGTCGTTCTCAGCGTAGATTACGTTGAATGCTTCGCCTGAATCGATAACAGACTGTACGATCTGCTGTGCCTTTTCTGCGTTCCACTCAGCTGTCTGCTGAACAACGATGTTAACCTTACCAGCTGCTGCTGCTTCATCAAGAGCGCCTGAACGTCCCTTCTGAGCTGCTGAACCCATAACACCCTGGATGTGGATTACATTAAGCTCATCCTTACCCTGTGAAAGGAGCCAGTTAACTGAGTTCTCACCTTCCTTAGCCATATCTGAAACGATTGAAGCAAGGTAAAGTGAAGGATCTGCGTCGATTGTTCTATCGAAAAGGATAACTTCTACGCCTGCGTCCTGAGCATCCTTAAGAACTGAATCCCAACCAGCTGTATCAGCTGCTGAAAGGAGAAGGTAATCAACTCCATCCTGGATGAACTGCTGAGCTGCTGCGATCTGCTCGTCGTTCTTTAAGCTGTAAGCGAATGAAGCTGTGTATCCATTCTCTTCACAGAATGTCTTCTTAAGATCAGCATCGTTAGCTGTTCTGTAACCTGACTCGTTAGGGTCATTGTTGATGATACCAACTGAGATAAGCTCGCCATCTGCTGCTGGAGCTTCTTCAGCTACTTCTTCTTCAACTTCTTCTTCAGCTGCTGGAGCTGGAGCTTCTTCTTTAACTTCTTCTGTTGCTGCTGGAGCCTCAGCTGCTGGAGCTGCTTCCTTTGCACCACAACCAACTAATAAAGTTGCAACCATTGCTACACTAAGAAGTGCGCTTAAAACTTTTTTCTTCATTTGTTAATGTCCTCCCAAATAAATTTAAACTGCCAAAGGTTTATTCCTTTGATGGTTACATCTTAATCTCATTAAGACAACAATTCCATTAACTAAAATCAGAAAAAAGTTCAATTTTCTACTTTTAAGTTAAAAAAAGTTGATTTTTTTATTTTTGAAGTTGATTTTTTTAATCTAGATTGATTCTTTTAGAGGCAGCTTAATAGAAACTGTTGTTCCTTCTTTAAATACGCTGTCTATAGATATGCCATATAAATCACCAAAATCAAGCTTTATACGTTCATTAACATTATAAAGACCAAATGTTGATTTTTCTGACTCATTTCTATTTGTTATATTCATTAATACAGTTTCAAGACGTTCATCTGAAATACCAAGACCATTATCTTTAACATAAATACAAAAGTAATCTGATTCTCTTTCACCTGTTACAACAATTTTTCCAGGACCACGTTTATTTTTTATTCCGTGATAAAGTGCATTTTCAACAAGTGGCTGAATTGTAATTTTAGGTATTAGATATGAAGAAAGCTCTTCAGGAACATTTATTTCATATTCAAGAATATCCTGATATCTAATCTGCTGAATTTCAAGATAACTTTTTACATGCTGAAGCTCTTCTTTAATGGTAACAATATCTTTACCTTGATTAAGAGATGTTCTGAAAAATTCAGAAAGACTTTTAACAGTACTTACAACTTTTTCATTCTGTCCATCTTCTGCAAGCCATACAATTGCGTCAAGTGTATTATATAAAAAGTGTGGATTAATCTGAGACTGCAATAGTTCAAATTCTGCTTTTCTTAATCTAATCTGTTCTGTAGTAACCTGACTTAATAGCTCGTTAATTTTATCAATCATCGAGTTAAGAGAAGTTGAAAGCATTGTAGCTTCGACACCATCTGTTACATCACTTCGCACATCAAGGTCACCTGCTGCCACCTGATTAGTAACATCTGTAATTTTCTTAATTGGTCGTGAAATACTAAGGGGAATGTAATATGAGGAGAATGCCATTATCGCAGAAATAACAACAAAAGCAATTACAGCAAATATAATCATAACTTTAAACTGCTGTTGGAAAATAGTTCTTTCTATCTGTACATCTTTAATATCATAGTAAATGTATTCAAAAATAGTATCTTCAATAAGTGTTGTTACTATTTGAACGTCATTTTCCCATATTTCAAGATTTTCTTCATATAAGTCTTCTTTTTTACTATTTTCTTCAATACGAGTTAAATAAGTTCTTAAATTATCAAGGTATTTTCTTACACTTTCAAGACGACCCATGTTGTCTTTTGATATTGTTATTTTTTCAAGTCTTTCAACTACCCTTTCAGCATCTGTTAACATTTCTTCGATTCCAGATTCTTCAAAAGACTTGTTACCTACAATTACAAGATATGTTTTATAATCTAAATCATTTTTAAAATCCAGGCTGAATTCACTGGCTACACTTGTAGAATCAATCATTTCATCATATTTTTTATTTACATTCCACATATTTATCAATGCAAATGAAATAAATATAACAACAGGCACATAAAGTAAAAGATAAGAATATCTTATCTTTTCTTCAAGAGTTAACTTATTATATTTTTCTAAAAATCCTCTTACAAGTCTTTTCATTTAGTCTTCTTCCGAAATCTTTCCACCTCTAAACTGAGTAGGGGTCATTCCCTGAGTTTTCTTAAATAAGTATGAAAAATAATGTGGATCTTTATATCCAACAAGAATACTAATTTCACTACTTCTTTTATTTGTACATTTTAAAAGCTCTTTCGCTTTATTCATTCTGTAATCAGTAAGGTATTTAATAAATGTACTTCCTGTTTGTTGTGAAAATACCATACTAAGATGATTTGGTGAAAAATTAACATGGGATGCAATTGAATTTAATGATAATTCATCATCAGCATAATTATCATCAATATATTTTTTAACATCATCAATAATGTCATTATTATGACCTGTTATGTTTTTCTCCCTTATTTCAATTCCTTTATTTATTATTGAAATAAAATATTCTCTTGCTTCGTTTTCTGTACGAGTAATATCAGGCTTATATTCAGATAAACCTGCATCTTCTTTACTTACTCCAAGACTTTCTATAAATTCAGAAACACAGAAGTAGAAATCCATAATCAAATACTGTCTGAATATTTGTGATTTTACAGCATTATTATTTCCACGTAAGAATTCTTCAATAAAATATTCTGTTTCTGCACCATCACCTAATTTTAAAAATTCTCTGATTTTACTTCTATCAAACTGCTTTATATCAAGATCTTCTATGTTAAATTCATCATTTATAGATACATCACTTGTAGATAGATCACTACTATTTACGAAACAG
Organism: Lachnospiraceae bacterium; assembly: GCA_030531435.1. Taxonomy (GTDB): domain Bacteria; phylum Bacillota; class Clostridia; order Lachnospirales; family Lachnospiraceae; genus UBA2868. Next base: position 15,801 of record JAUNNN010000038.1, on the reverse strand, counting down.
CTTTCTTTTGTAAAAAATCTTCTTGTATAAGCCTGATTGGCTGTCTCAAAAGATTTTGGAATGTCACGCATCTTATCTGCAGGAATACCTATACCACCAAAGTATTTTATTCCTTCAAACTCATTAAATATATTAATTAATTTGCCAATATAATCTGAAGTAATTTTTTCAAGATTTTCTTTTGTATCTGCTTTAAATATAAAGGCCTTTCCTTCTAAATCCCTATCAAACATATTTACATATTCATCATCAAGGATTTCCTCTGTTTTTAAATCGATTTTTACCAGTCTTTCAGAAAATTCCTCATGAGAATGTGTTGATGCTTCAATTTTAATTAATACAACGTTATACCATAACGATGAAAGCTTAACAGATAACTTTTCTCCCATTTCAATAAGCTCTGCCGCACTGTCGCTTCCTGTAACAAGCTTTTCAAAGAATAACTTCTTCTCATTAATAGTATCTTCCTTCATTTCATTAAGATACTTTTCTTTAATTTCACGCTCTTTTTTATTCTGTTCAATTTTTTCAGAAAGAGCATTTAATTCAGAAATAAGATCATCACCACTAATTGGTTTTGAAAGATATCTTGCTACGCCTATTTTGATACCTTCCTTTGCATACTCAAACTCTTCAAAGCCAGTTAGAATTATTATTTCTACCCATGGCATTTCCTTTTTTATAAGCTTACTGAGTTCAAGTCCATCCATAAATGGCATACGAATATCAGTAATGACAATATCTGGCATCTCTTTTTTTATAAGTGGAAATGCTAATTCGCCATCACTTGCTTCACCACAAAACTGATATCCATGTGATTCCCAGTCAATATTCTTTTTTATTCCTTCACGAACTACAAATTCGTCTTCAACAAGAAAAACTTTAATCATAATTACCTTAGTATGATAGTGCTGATTGATAAATTTAATTCCCTTGGTTCATCCATTTCTGGATTAACAAGATTGTATGGGAAAACTGCATCCTCTGTTCTTATAGAAAATGCATTTATACCCTGTTTTAATACATTTCCTGGAACATTTATATAAACCATTCCATCTTCATCTATATAAATATCTGAAATATATTCATCATTTATATATAGTTTATTATTATAGCCAATAGAAGAGCGTGTCTTTATTTCTAATTCATAGGATTCTTTTATCTCATCTAAATAAATATAAAAGACTGCATTATTTCCTACTATCCAAATACACTCATCTTCAAGATCTGAAAAACCAAGTCCTCTGTTTTTGCAGTTACCGTCTTTTTTATATTCAAATAAAACATTATCTGTGTACTCTTTTAATCCACCATCTTCTACATAATGTCTTAATTCTCTTGTTAAATAAAACATCCTGTATTCATCGCTAACATTATATTTTGTCGCATCATACAGAGTAAAAAGATAAAAAACAAGAAGTAATGCAGAAATCACATATGCAGTTATCGCTTTTACATTTACTTTTGCCATTAAACTAATATTACATCCTTTAATACTGCCCATACATGGAATAGAATCATTTCAGCAAAAAATGCTATAACAAATATTGCTATTCTTGTGTGGCGTGGTAATTTATCCATATCATCAGATATATATAATAAAAATCCAAAAGAACCAAGAATATATCTTGGACTTCCAAGAATTGTCTGCCCACCTGACATGACAATTGTGATAATTGGCAGAATCATTTCATAATAATTCTTTTTTCTAAATACTCCTGTAAACATTACAGCTAGGCCAATTATTATAAATATTAATAAATATGTAGAAGTAAACGAATCAAGTCCTTCGCTAATAACTTTAAATCCTTTATATGTTCTTCCAAAGGCTGCAACCTGTGAATGTGCAAAAGCAAGAGCATCGCCTATATGGATTTTTAAATATCTCATATGAACAAATAAACCTAGTGGAACTAACATTACACCTAGCACAAGTTCATAATCACATATAGACTTTACAATAAAATCAATAAATGATTTCTTCTCGCCTTCTCTTATATATTCTTCAATCAAAAACGCTAAAACTACAAAAACAAAGAAAACTCCTGTGCTCCTTGTAATTGAAAGAAATGCTCCACATATTCCCATAGGAATATATTGCTTTTTCTTCATAAAATACATTGCCATTACTAATAACAGAAGATATAAAGACTCTGAATAAAAAACAGAATAATAGAAAGTATATATGCCAAATATCATAAATATTGAAAAATATACGGCAATATTTACGTTATTTCTTGTAAGCATAATATATTTATATGCCATGAAAAGAGCAAAGAATAATAGAACTGTATTTAATATACTTGCAACTATATACGTATCTACATGAATAACGCTTATTATTGCTCTAACGAGAAGGGCATTCATTGGGAAAAAGTTCCAGTTAGCTGTTCCGTCACTGTTTTCTGTACCTGCAACATATAAACCTTCAGCGATTTTTCTATACCAGCCACTGTCCCATAGATTTATGGAATTAAAAAAATCAGAGAATCCCCATATATGTGTTTCGTATCCAAACTGAACATACATGATGATTCTCGATATTAGAATTGAAATAATTAAAAAAAGTATAAACTTTTGTGATTCTTTTAGTTTTTTTAAATAAGCCACGGAATCAACCTTTACGATATTTGAATATACAATAAATCGCTCTTACTCCATCTTTGAAACCAATCTTCTTGCCTTCTTCATTTGTTCTTGGAGCATATGAAATAGGAACTTCAACTATCTTATGTCCCATCTTTGTTACTTTTGCTGTTATTTCAGGCTCAAAACCAAATCTGTTTTCTTTTATATCTACTGCCTGAATGATTTCTCTCTTAAAGCACTTATAGCATGTCTCCATATCAGTTAATTTCTGATGTGTAAATACGTTTGATAATGCTGTTAAGAATTTATTTGCCATCTGGTTAAGCTTATAACCCTTTGACACCCCACCCATAAATCTTGATCCATAACATACATCTGTTTTTCCATCAAGAATTGGCTGTAATACCTTTGTGTATTCCATTGGATCGTATTCAAGATCAGCATCCTGAATAATTACGTAATCACCTGTTGCATGCTGAAAGCCTGTTCTTAAAGCTCCACCTTTACCCATGTTTACTTCATGGTATACTACTTTACTTACAAGAGGTTTGATTTTTTCTTCAAGAACTATTTCTGTACCATCTGTACTTTTATCATTAACGACAATTATTTCCTTGTTTTCGATAGGTACTTCAAGGACTTTTTTTACTATTGTCTCTATATTATCTTTTTCGTTATAACATGGGATTACTATTGATAAGCAGTAATTTGTATCTGACATATAAACCTCATTATATTACGTCCCCTGTAGGAATCGAACCTACAACTGAGCCTTAGGAGGGCTCCGTTATATCCATTTAACTAAAGGGACTAGTACTAGACAATTATATATTATTCGTCTAGGCAAATTCAACCTTTCCCTGTAGCCAAATATTTCCTTTAAATCTTCTTCCAATCATTGGTTCACCAAGAAGATCTTCTTTATTTATACAAATATCAAGCTTTAATTCATTACAGTTAAGAGTCATTACATATACTTCTTCATCTGTAACATAATTCTCATATTTATGTACATCTTCAATTTCTGCAAGTATTGAATACTGATCACACTCCACACCATATGGCATAAAATATGTATCAACTAATGAATATACATCCTCTTTTAATATTTTCTTTGAAATTGCTGAATATGTATCAATATCTTCAAGAGTAAGACTCTCGATGGCTTCTTCATTACCTTCTCTTGCAGCAACAATTCTCTCTTTTCTACTATTAGTAGCTTTTTTGACCTTTGCAAGCTCTTTTGCATCCTTCTTAATTGGAAGTAAAATCATTCCATCAAGAGATAATCCTGCAAACTTCGTAATATTACCACGACTATTGTATGCTTTCTTTGCAAACTGTTTCATATATTCTACGCCGTTTTGCAAATAGAATATTAATGTAACTCCAACTCTTACATCTTCAAGCACACCTGCAAAAGATTCCTTTTCTGCATGTCTTTCTATTGTGAGATCTTCATTTGTAGAAATTGTAAATCCATTTAAAGAAGGATAATAAAAATCAAGAGATAAATTATTCTCTTCTTCTATTTCACCTCTAAGCGTAATTCCACATGGTCCAGCAAACTGTTTTGTATACTGAACAATTGTAGTATCTCTATCTGTTGCAACATTCGCACTAAAATCCCTTCCTGTTACAACCTCATTTAATAATATTCTTAAATCTTTTTTTGATTTTATATTGCTAAAGCCTACGGCTCTTAAATACTGATGCAATGCTAATACCTTTTATGAAATAGATTCAATGGTAACTGCTCTGTCTTCTGAAAGATTAATATATTTTTCTCTATCGTATGATCTACCATTTAAATCTTTTACTAACTTAATCACTGGCTTATCTGTAAAGTATTCATTTTGCTCTACTACTACAGCTTCATCGCCTCTATTTGTTCTAACTTTTGTACCAACAGGATATACAGCTATAAAGCTGGCAAAAACGTCTACTATTTTTCCATCAAAGTATATATCTCTGTATCTCTGAATATCTTCTATTGCCTCTGCAACTGTCATATGTTTATGACCAATACCACAAATTCTGTCATCAAAACCATCACATACCGCAACAATTTCAGCTGCAAGAGGTATATTACGCTGTCTAAATGGATATCCTGTTCCATTAACTTTTTCATGATGGAAAAGAATAATCTTTTTTGCTGTTGTGCTCATCCAACTTTCATTTTCAACAGACGCAAATCCATACACTGTATGCTTTCTGAATTCAAATAAATCATCAGGTGTAAAATCCATATCAACTTTATTTGAATAATCAACAGAAATGTATTTAAGTCCTATATCATGTAAAAGACTACCTACACCTATATCATAAACGCTTTCTCTGTTTAAATTCATCTTCATTGCTGTTAATACAGAAAGTGAAGATACTGTTACACAGTGATCATAAAGATCGCCTGAACGCTTTTTTATATCAAATACTTTTACTGCAATTTCATCTATTTCAAAGATATCATCAATAATACTTACTGCAGCTTCAGATATATCTTTAAGACTTGAATTTGCCATACATAAATGGTTTTTAAGTACGGCTTTCATCTTATCTTTACAATCATTGTGTATTTCGCGCTTAATTATTTCGCGCTCTTTTGTTTCATCTTCAGCGTTTGTATCAAATACTTCTACTTCATCAATACCTATTTCTTTAAGAAACTCAATATCCTCACTAGAAATTTTTGTTCCTTCAAAAAGAACTGTTTGAAATCCTCTTGATATAACAGGTTTTGAAAGATATTCCCCGCCTATTAAATTTGAAACTTTAACTTTTTCCATTTAATTATCCTTATTCAAAAATAATAGAATCATCCTGCAATGCAAGCATAAGTGCCTTTTTCTCTTCTTCTCCAAGAGAAATTGCACATTCACCATTAATTATTTCTTTTGTATACACGTAACATCCATCACTTGAATGTACAGAATTCAAAATGAAACCTGTTCTATTATCGTTAAGTAATGCAACACAGAAACTTAATTTTCCACCCATTTCCTTAAATGCATCATACTTAACAATACCTATTCTCTGATATGTGTCTTTAAGATTTTCTATTATTTTTCTAATATCATTTCTATTTTTTTCTGATGAAAGCTTTAAAACAGCGATATCATTAAAAAGAGTCTTTATTTGGCCTTCAAGACTTTCTCCATCGCTTCCTTTCATAAAGAAATCATAATTTTGCTTAATACCATTATATTTTGATAATAATACAATCAAAATTACTATTGTAATTACCCATAATATAAACATTACGAGAAATAGTACTCCTGGATCAATTGATAATCCCATTGCTGAAAATAAATTACTGTTCATATCTTTTCCTTATTCTTTTAGCTATAATGCCTTCGATAAATTTTTATATTGATACAACTCTGTGCTTTAGTACGTTAATTTATTGAATTGATAGTAACATTTCTGTAATTCTATCTAAATCTTCTTTTGAATAATATTCAATTTCAATTTTACCCTTTTCTTCATCTTTGGCATTAATTGAAACCTTAGCACCTAAAGAAATTTTGATTTTTTCTTCTATATCTTTATATAAGAAATCAAGTTCTTTTTTCTTTTTATTGCTTTCTTTAATTGGCTTATTAAGATCCTTAATTATCTTTTCAATATCTCTAACAGAAAGCTTTTCATCCATTACTCTTTGAGCTAACTCATACTGTTTATCTTTATCTTCAACAGCAAGTAATGCTCTAGCGTGACCTGATGATATTGTTCCATCTTTTAACATCTGCTGAACATCATCACATAATTTAAGAAGTCTTAAACAGTTTGTTATAGCTGTTCTACTTTTTGATACTTTCTCCGCAACTTCATCCTGTTTTAAATCAAACTCATCAATAAGTCTCTTGTATGTCTGAGCTTCTTCTATTGGATTAAGATCATCTCTCTGTGTGTTTTCAAGAAGAGAAATAATAACTATTTCCTCTTCTGTGTAATCCTTAATTATTACAGGAACTTTTTTCATTCCTGCCTTTAATGCAGCACGCCATCTTCTTTCACCTGCAACAATCATGTAATGATCGCCTTTATCTGTAACAAGAATTGGCTGGAATATTCCATGCTGTTTTATTGATTCAGTTAATTCTTCAAGTTTATCTTCGTTGAATTCTTTTCTTGGCTGATCTGGGTTTGGCTCTACCTTTGTAATAGCAACTTCCATATCAGGTTTATCAACTGGTACATTTGTGTTTTTTCCTTTTCCCTCACCTGCTGGAATTAATGTATCAAGTCCCTTTCCAAGTCCTCTTTTTGCTGCCATCTATATTATCTCCTATTTCTTATTTTGTTTAATAACTTCTTTAGCTAATGCATCATACTTTTCTGCACCAACTGACTTTGGATCATAAATACATATTGGTTGTCCGAAGCTAGGAGCTTCAGCAAGTCTAATGTTTCTAGGAATCAATGTTTCATACACATGTTGCTGAAGATTTTCTTTTACATTTTCAACAACCTGAGCAGACAAGTTTGTTCTTGAATCGTACATTGTAAATACAACACCATCAATATCAAGTTTGTCATTTAGTCTGTCTCTTACTAGATTTATTGTAAATATAAGCTGGCTTAATCCTTCAAGTGCGTAGTACTCACATTGAATTGGAACAATTACTGAATCAGCTGTTGTCATAGCATTTACTGTTAACATGCTAAGTGATGGAGGACAATCAATGATAATGTAATCATAGTCATCCTTTATCCAATCCATTTCCTTTTTGAGAATATATTCTTTTTCTTTTACATCAATCATCTCAACTTCTGCCGCAGCAAGATTTACGTTAGATGGAATAATAGAAAGATTCTCATATACGTTTTTAATTATTGCTTCCTGTATTGAACATTCTCCTAACAACAATTCATATATTGTGTTTTCCTGTTCGTTTTTATTAATACCAAAACCACTTGTCGCATTTCCCTGTGGATCACTATCTACAACAAGTACTTTCTTTTTATTTTTTGCTAAGGCGGCAGACAAATTTATAGCTGTTGTTGTCTTTCCAACACCACCTTTTTGGTTAGCAATTGCTATGACTTTTCCCATTTTTCTTCCTTTATTTGTTTCTCTTTTTCCTTGATTTCTTTAAATCACACGTATGAAAAAGTATACCTTATGAGGGGTATTATTTCAAGATATCGCACCTTGTATTACTGATGTTACATATGTAATTACCTACGATATATAGATAATGTTTCACGTGAAACATTTTGTGCTTTATAATCTAACTGCACAACATAATGTTTCACGTGAAACATATAAAGACTAAATATTGTACAAATATTGTGAAACATCAACAAATAACAAATAACTACTTAGTCAAAAGAATTATTTACAAACACAATATATATACATTGAAAATTATTTTAAAGAATTTATAATTTCATCAAGATTAGATTTCATTGATTTTAATTCAATTTTCGTTCTATAAATATCATTATCAATAAGCTTAGAACTGATTTCCATTTTATGAGATAAACGTTCTAGGTCATTTATAAAACTCTGTTTATCAAATTCATTATCAATCAATTCATTTATATCTATAGAAGTCTTTGTACTATCTGTATCATTTATTTCATTAGTATCAACTTTTTGAATGTCATCAATAGACTCATCCTTATAATCAAAATCAGATTTTTCATTTTCTTCTGTACCAATAATCATCTGAATAGTACGAAGCTTTTCAACTTTTTCATTATAATATTTAAGCTGTTTAAGAATTTCCTTATTTGATTCCATTAATGTAAGCTTTTCTCTATCCATAGATTCAAGCTTATCTTCATTCAAAGTAGAAATATTTCTAGGAGAAAATACTTTAAAATCAACATCTTCTGTTTCTTTATAATTAACAATATTTTCTTCAATTTCTGAAATTCTAGAAGAACCATTGTCATATATAATCTGAAGTCTGTTCTGTTCTTTTTGAAACTCCATAAGTAAATCAATAACAATATTACTTATCTGATCAATTTCTTTTGCTGTCATATTTTTCTCCATAATAATTACAAAGGTGACTTACTAGGTACACCAGCTTTGCGAGGATATTTTTTATCAGTAGAACTAAGCTTATCAATTATTACTAATGATCTACCCAATACTTCCCCATCTAAAGAATTAATAACAAAACTTTCAACCTTATTAATTTTACCACCAAGAATCTTAATTGCATTCTTTGAAGAATTAATTTCTTCCTCACAATCATCAGATTTATATGAAATAAATTTACCACCCTGTTTTACAAATGGTAAACAATACTCTGACAATGTAGATAAATTAGCTACAGCCCTAGATGTTGCAAAATCAAATTTTTCACGATACAGTTTATTATTAGCACCATCTTCTGCTCTCATATGAACTGCATCAATACCAGATAGTGATAATCTATCTATTACTTCATTTAAAAATTTAACTCTTTTATTTAAAGAATCTAAAAGACAAACATTAAGTTCTGGTACTAATATTTTTAGTGGAAGCCCAGGAAAACCTGCTCCAGTTCCAACATCAATTAATGTCTTCCCAGATAAATCAACATATTTTGCAGCCATCATAGAATCTAAAAAATGTTTTATCATTACATCTTTTTTTTCTGTAATAGATGTAAGGTTCATAAATCCATTCCATTCTACTAACAATTCAAAATATGTTTTAAACTGTTCACATTGATTCTCTGTAATATCAATACTATATTCTTTTGAAATTTCAATTAGTTGATTCATATATACTAGTTTTGTAAATAAACAAGAAGAACATTAATATCTGCAGGACTAACACCAGATATTCTTGAAGCCTGTCCTATAGAAACAGGTCTATATTTATTAAGCTTTTGTGTTGCTTCAAGACGTAAACCTTTAATGTCATCATAATTAATATCTTTTGGAATTTTCTTTGATTCAAGCTTAGCAAATCCTTCAACCTGCTTAAGCTGTCTTTTTATATATCCATCATATTTTATATTAATATTTACCTGCTCAATAATATCATATCTAAGCTCTGGTCTATTATCATCTATCTCTGCAATTTTTTCATAATCAAGCTCAGGTCTTGCTACAAGCTCATGAAGAGAAACACCAGATTTTAATTCTGTAGTACCAAGCTTTCTCAATACAGAATTAACTTTTTCTGAAGTACCAACATATGTAGTTTTAAGTCTTTCAATTTCTTCTTCAATTAATTTTTCTTTTAACAATACATCTTCATATTGTTCTTTTGAAACTAAACCAATTTCATATCCCTTCTTACGAAGTCTTAAATCTGCATTGTCTTGTCTTAATAATAATCTATATTCAGCTCTTGAAGTCATCATTCTATATGGCTCAAAATTTTCTTTAGTAACAAGATCATCAATTAAAACACCAATATATCCCTCTGATCTATCTATTGTAATTAAATCTCTTCCTAAAACTGAAAGAGCAGCATTAATACCAGCAATAAGTCCTTGTGCAGCTGCTTCTTCATATCCAGAACTACCATTAAACTGACCACCACTAAATAAATTTTTAACTGCTTTAAATTCAAGAGTAGGATCTAACTGACATGGATTAATACAATCATATTCAATAGCATATGCATTACGAACAATTTTACAATTCTCAAGACCAGGAACAGTTCTATACATAGCAAGCTGAACATCTTCTGGTAATGAAGAAGACATTCCACCTACATACATTTCATTAGTATGAATTCCTTCTGGTTCAATAAAAATTTGATGTCTATTTTTATCAGCAAATCTAACAACCTTATCTTCAATAGAAGGACAATATCTAGGACCAGTACCTTCAATTACTCCAGCATAAATTGGAGATCTATCAAGATTTGCTCTTATTATTTCATGTGTTTCTTCATTGGTATATGTTAAATAACATAACACCTGTTCTTTTTGAATCGAATCAGGATCTGTTGAAAAAGAAAATGGAACAATTCTTTCATCACCATACTGTGGTTCCATTTTAGAATAATCTAATGTTCTTCCATCCATTCTTGCAGGTGTACCAGTTTTGAATCTATACATCTCAACACCTGCTTTTTTTAAAGAATCAGTTAAGTGTGTTGCGGCCATTAATCCATTTGGACCAGTATAAGTAATTGCTTCTCCACATAAACATCTTGCATTAAGATATGTTCCTGTACATAATACAACCGCTTTAGCATAATAAATTGCACCAGTAAAAATTTTAACACCCTTAACTACATTATCTTCAATTATTAAATCACAAACTTCCGCCTGTTTTATTGTAAGATGTTCTTCTTTTTCTAGAGTTTGACGCATCTCCATAGAATAATCAAACTTATCTGCCTGAGCACGTAATGAATGAACAGCTGGACCTTTTGATGCATTTAACATTTTAGACTGGATAAATGTTTTATCAATATTTTTACCCATCTCACCACCAAGTGCATCTATTTCTCTAACAAGATGTCCTTTTGAACTTCCACCAACATTTGGATTACATGGCATTAAAGCAATAGAATTAACAGAAACAGTAAAAACAACTGTTTCAAGTCCAAGTCTTGCACATGCAAGTGCTGCTTCACATCCAGCATGACCTGCACCTACAACTACAACATCATAATATTCTTCAATTCCAGAACACTTTTTTTCCATAACTATTATTTACCCATACAGAATTTTGAAAATACTTCATTTATTACATCATCTGAAATACTTTCACCTATAATATAACCTAAACATTCATATGCGTTAACTAAATCTATAGTTACAAGATCTTCTGTAACACCAAGATCTATACCATCAAATACATTATTTATAGATTCTTTTGCTTCTGTAAGTAATGCTTTATGTCTTTGATTTGTAATAATAATTGAATCATTAACATTAATATTTCCTGATAAAAAAGAATCTTTAATATAATTAGATAATTCATTAATTCCTGTTTCGTTTTTTGCTGATATAGGAATTATTTTTTTATCTGTATATTTTGAAATAATATCTTCATCAATTACAGTATCTAAATCAGTTTTATTTAATAAAACTACTGCATTTTTATTTTTTATATATTCTAGTATATTATAATCTTCATCATTTAACGAAACAGAAGAATCAATAACCATAATTATAAAATCAGAATTATCAGCATATTCATAAGCCTTTGTAACTCCAATTTTTTCAACAGTATCTTCTGTTTCTCTTATACCTGCTGTATCAGCAATATTTAAACTGATACCATCAAGAACAATGTTCTCTGTTAATGTATCTCTTGTAGTTCCAGCAATATCTGTTACAATTGCACGTTCTTCACCAACTAAAATATTCATAAGTGAAGATTTACCAACATTTGGTTTTCCAAGAATACAAGTATTAATTCCTTCTTTTACAACTTTTCCACTATTAAATGAATTTTCTAATTCATTAATATCATTATATATTGGATATAAATCTTCTTTTAACCTATCTAAATATCCATCTAGAGAATAATGTTCAGGATCATCAAGAGCAGCTTCTATAAATGCGGTTTTTTCTAAAAGAATATTTCTTATATTTTTTATCTTTTCATTTAATGAACCACGTAACTGAGATGTAGAATTCATCATTGAAAGTTCATTTTTTGAATTAATAATATCAATTACAGCTTCTGCTTCAGATAAATCTAATCTTCCACCAAGAAATGCTCTTTTTGTAAATTCACCTTTCGTTGCATGTCTACATCCATTTTTAATACATACTTCAAGAATTCTGTTCATAACAAATAAACCACCATGGCAATTTATTTCAACAGTATCTTCTGTAGTAAAAGATTTTGGACCTTTTAATACAAGCATCAAAACTTCATCAATAAGTTTTTCTCCATCATAAATATAGCCATAATATGCTCTATGACTTTCAAACTCATTTAATGATTTTCCTGATTTAGTTTTAAAAATAAGCGATGCGATACTAAAAGCATCGTCACCGCTTATTCTTACAATTCCTATTCCGGAATTAGTCATTCCGGTGGCAATTGCTGCTATAGTTTCTGATTTAATCATTTATTTAATGTAATAACTACTCTTCTGTAAGGTTCTTCACCTTCACTATGTGTACTTACATATTTATCATTTTGAAGTGCTGAATGAATCACTCTTCTTTCATATGGATTCATTGGCTCTAAAGATACAGGTCTCTTTGTTCTCTTTACCTTATATGCAAGGTTTTTAGCAAGATTTTCTAATGTATCTTTTCTTCTCTTGCGGTAATTCTCAGTATCAACTTTAACTCTAATATACTCTGATGTACCTTTATTAACAACTAAACTTGTTAAATATTGAAGAGAATCAAGTGTCTG
>JAUNNN010000038.1:0-2912 GCA_030531435.1 Lachnospiraceae bacterium | reverse complement strand
CTGTCCACGTTTGCCAATTAATACTCCCATATCTGGACCAGCAAGTTCAATGTTAATTTCATTACCCTTCTGTACTGAAGTAATTTCAACTTCCATATCCATTGCTTTAAATACATTTTCTAAAAATTCCTTTGGATCCTGGGCTGGTTTAACATCTGAATCAGAATTTACTTTAAATTCCTTCTTCTCTTTTTTCTCAGTTTCTTTTACTTCTTTATTTTCAACTACTACTGAATCATTTTTAATTCTTGCTTTAATTACAGCATCCTTACTTCCGAATCCTAAAATACCAGCTGAACCTTTTTCAATTACTTCATATTCTAATTTATCTGATGTAACAGTTAAAGCTTCACATGCATTTGTTATAGCATCATCAACTGTTTTACCTCTATATTCATTGAAATCCATTAAAAAACCCTCCAATTATTTTTAATAAAAATACAATTAATTCTGATTATTTTTTTCGTTATACATTTTTACCATATTTGCTTTTGAAGCAAGACTACCTGGTTTTGCTGATTTGTTATAATATTCCTGAGCTTTCTTTAAAGCTTCTTCTTTTTCAGCTTTACTCTTACCAGATACTTCAGCAATAGTTTTTGTACTTATCTTTGCATTCTTGTTAAGAACTTCTGTACTTACACCAGCTTTTTCAGCTTTTTTCTTTGCCTTTTCCATGTTCTTTTCAATTTCTGCATCAATATCTTCTTTATCAATTATTTTGTTAATTGCTATCTGCTGGAACGAACGAATAACAGCACCTGCAATCCAGTAAAGACCCATACCTGCTGGTAAACTATAACAAAATACTGCTGACATAATTGGCATCATTAAATTCATTGATTTCATTGTTGATGCCATTGTATCCTGAGTTGAATTACTATTACTATTATTGTTAGCAGGCTGTGGCATTAATTTTGTATTAATCCACTGTGTAAGAGCTGCAAGTACTGGAATAAGAATTGCACCAATTATTAATCCAAACTGTATTCCATTCTGATTATGAATTGCAGCAGTAATTGTAGCTGATGGTGAATCACCAATATTTAATCCAAGGAAATAATTAAATTTATCTATTAATCCTCTAGTAATTGTTTCGCCATTTGCTCCAATTTCAGAAATAATTTTCTGATTATTAAATGTAAGATTTCCTAAATTGTAATGACTTGATATAGTCTGAAGATCTGTTGAAGATACTTTATTTAATATATCAACAATACCATTCTGAATATCTGTGCCTTCTGTTAAACTCTTACCATACTGTTTAACAACTTTATCTATTGCATCAATTCCTGATTCTGAAAGAAATGATCCATTATCTGATGTAACAATTTTATCAGCTAAAACTCTGAATGTATCACCAATCTTTGTTACATATGCTGGCATAGCAAAAATAACACGATAAAGTGCTAAAAGAATTGGCATCTGAATAGCAAGCTGAACACAACTTCCTGAAGGAGAAACACCATATTTATCATAAACAGCTCGTGTTTCTTCATTCATTTTTGTCATTGATTCTTGATCTTTTTTACCTTTATACTTAGCCTGAATTTTCTGAAGTTCAGGATTCATTTTCTGTGATAATTTAGAAAATTTCTGCTGCTTATAAGTAAGAGGTGTTAATAAAGCATATATTACAATTGTAAATATAATGATACAAAGACCTATATTAGGAATACCAATAGAATCAAGTACATTAAAAATACCATTCATAAGTAATCCAAGTATCTTTGCAACAGGACCTAATATTGATCCTTGGTACTGTGTAAGTAAAACGCTATACAATTAAGTTTCCTCCTGATTTTTAGAAAAAGCTATAATTATTACGGCACTGGATCATATCCACCCTTAGAAAAAGGATTACATCTTAAAATTCTCCATAAAGCAAGCAAGCTACCTTTAAAAGCACCGTACTTTTCTATAGCCTCTAATCCATACTGTGAACAAGAAGGGATATAGGGACATTTAGTAGATTTTAAACAAGAAATGTATTTTTGATAAAATTTAATAATATATATTAGAAATCTTTTTAACATTAATATCTTATTTATATACTAACGCTTTATGAAGCTTAAATAAATGTATAATAGAATTCTCTGTATTTTTATAATCCAGTAATTCTGAGCCTTTTCTGGCAATGACTACTATATCTAAACCACTATTAAACATATTTTCATGTAGTCTATACGATTCTTTAACTAGTCTTTTTATTCTGTGTCTTATGACACTATTTCCAACTTTTTTACTTACGGATATTCCGATTCTGTTAACAGGTAAGTCGTTCTTTCTTACATACATAACAAAATATTTATTGGCACGCGAATTGCCGTTTTTAAAAACTGTTTGAAAATCTGAATTTTTCTTTAAAGATTCCGTAAATTTCATTTAAATAAAAATAGTCTATAATTTGAAAATAGACCACAATAATGCGGTCTATGCTGATAAAACTTTTCTTCCCTTTGCTCTTCTAGCTTTTAAAACCTTTCTTCCGCCGGGAGTACTCATTCTACTTCTGAAGCCATGAACTTTAGATCTCTGTCTTTTCTTAGGCTGAAATGTCATCTTCATAATATATACACCTCCTTAAAAAAGTATAATTCATTCGAAAGAACGCTTTGTCCATTATATTAAAATACTAAAACATCGTCAAGCACTATATATAGTAGAAACGGCTTATTTATACAGATTTATTGTGTTTTACATTATATAAGTAGAAATACTTAATTTATCCACACTTTATCCACATATAATTCTCATATTTATATACATTGGTTTAAATAATAGCTAATAGTTAACATATTTTTAAAAATAATAATATTAATAATTTATATATTTTTTTCTATTTATGAACATATAAAACCCAGTATTTATAATACATCTTTATTATTATAAATAGATTAATAATTATAAAT
>JAUNNN010000037.1 GCA_030531435.1 Lachnospiraceae bacterium | reverse complement strand
AAGCATGGCTTTAATATACCAGAAACGTTTCCGATAAGCAATACCTTTAATGGAATTAAATTACAGTTTGGTGGTATTTATCTATTTTGATTTGTCTAATTTGTGCACTTTTCACTATTCATATGTCACAAAGTAACGCTTTCTAATCTGACACTATTTAGAAATGATATTGATTAGCTTAGGTGTGTACTCTTCCATTCCAGCTGAAGACATATGTGTTAAATCTGAATAGAATTCTGGATTCTTATTATCAAAATCAAGGTCCTCTGTTACATAAACAGGAATACCTTCTTCCTGTAATAAGCTATATAAAATCTCATGCTTATTTGCATAATTGCTATCACTATACATTGTAATATAGTTAGGAGACTCAGCAAAAATAAGTCTTATTCCATTGTCCTTACACATCTTAATAATATTTAATATTGAAGCCTTTTGGAGTTCATTAATTCCTGCATCCTCCTTTATAGGCATAGCATCGAGCTCTTCTTTTGTTTTTGATGCGCTATATTCTTCTCCGCTATTTCCACCAAGATAATATCTCTTTGAAATAAGTGGATATGACACTGGATACGTAATTAAATAATCAATATTTGATGACACAAAATAATCATACATCATAAAGAAGTCTGCATCTTCTCTTTCCTTTAAATGGTTCCAAAGTCTCATCTTTGCATCCATATCGATGTCCCAGAGAAGTCTTTTATCAGAAAGATCCGCATGGTTTGAAATCATTGCAGGATCGAACTCAACAACAAGAGTTTCAGGTATTACACCAGAATCAATTATTTGTGACAGCTCGATATCCATATTAAGTGGCTGATTTCCATTGTATGTAAGCATAAAGGCAGAATCCATATTTTCCTCTACCATATGCATATCAACGCCCTTTCTAAAAGAAGACGCACCAATAAAAAGGGTCTTAATATCCCCTTTTCTTACTACTGCCCTTACTCCCATTGAATCATTTGGAAGCTTATATGAAAGACAGTTTTTTGCCATAACTATACCGGCAAAAACTAGGAATGCAGTTGTGATTGTAATAATTACCTTTTTCATATTTAATAAGCCATATACAAAAATCCGGACTCGCCAAATACTCCAAATAACAAAGTTACAACAATAAGTATTGCTGCATTAATGTATTTATGTTTCTTAAATGTATCTTTTCCATTTTCAAGCGATGCCTCAACAATAAAGAGTGCCATAAATGAGACAATAGCAACTGCTCCATAGGCAATGGCTGTATTATCCTCTGTAAATGGCAGGATTGAATCCTGAATACTGCCAACTGACAAAGAAAAATCAGTAACAATACTTTTTATCATATATAATGCATCTCTAACTGTATTTGCTCTAAAAATCAGCTCTCCAAGTGTGACGATAAATAAAGTTCTTACTATCTGGAATAAACCAAACCATTTTGAACCAAAAATCTCTGGATGAGCTTTTCCCATCTTTTTAAATTTATTTGTAAGAAGCATGGATGTTATAAGAATAACTGCATAATATAGTCCCCATACTATATAATGCACCTCTCCACCATGCCAAAGACCTGTCAGTGACCATACACAGAATAAAGAAATTGCAGCAATTACATTCATGGCTGATTTCTTAAGAGGTGTTTTAGAAAGCTTTGTCTTAACATCTTTGCAGAATCCTGATCTGAACACTGGATAATATATATAGTCTCTAAACCAGGCGCCAAGTGTAATATGCCATCTTCTCCAAAATTCAGATACACTCTTTGAAAATAATGGGCGGTCAAAGTTCTCTGCCATCTTAATTCCAAATAGCTCACTTATACCAATAACCATATCCATACATCCAGAGAAGTCTGTATATAACTGAATTACATAGAATACTGTAGCCACAAGAAGTGTAAGACCTGAATATCCGTGGACATTATCAAAAACTCTGTCTACGTATACAGAAAAACGGCCTGCAATGACAACCTTCTTAAATAATCCAACAAGTATTCGGTAGCCTGCATACTTGCATCTATTGAAATCAAAGCTATGCTCTTTAAATAAAGCCTCCTTCATATCCTTATATCTGTTGATAGGACCCTCAATAATCTGTGGGAACCAGCAAACATACAATAAATATTTAAAGAAGTTTTTTTCAGGATTTATATCTCCTTTATACGCATCTACTACATATGAAATAATCATAAATGTATAAAATGAAATACCAAGTGGAAAAATAAAATGTGTTTCAGGCATCTTATTACCTGTCACATAAGAAATAATATCAAATGCAGGTGCTGTATATTTCAGTACAAATAAAATACCTATATTCAAAAGAATTGTTATAACTACTGGAGTCTTTGATTTATTCTTAGATAATGCTATTCCACAATAATACGTTGAAATAGCAGAAATAAGCAGGAAAATTACGTGAGATACAGGTCCGTTTAAATAGAAAAACAGACTACCAAAAAGAAGAAGTATCCACTGATACTTCTTAGGAAGAACGTAATATAAAATAAATAAAATGCATAAAAATGCAAAAAACTTTCCAGTTATTAATGACATGTGCGCATTATATCACAATTTTCTTTCATCTTCTAGCACTCTTTGGTATAATTACTTAGGTTATACTGTTAAAAATAAGGAGTAATTATGGACGAAATTAAGACTTATCTTAAAGAACTTATTGAAGATGCCACAGGCTCTTGTGTTGATGATGACACAATGCTCTTTGAAGAAGAAATACTCGATTCTATGAGCATTTTATACTTAATTGGTGAAATGGAATCTCACTTTGATATTGACCTTCCACCAGATGAGGTTGTTGAATCAAATTACGGCACAGTAAATGCAATGGCAGAATATATAGAGTCAAAGCTTTAAGATATATGAATACTGTTACAGATTATCTCAAAAATTCATATATTAATTATCCTGACAGAGTTGCATGTATTGATGATGAAAAGACTCTTACATATAAAGAGCTTTATGAGTTATCAGACGTTGTTGCAAGTAACCTTATTGATAAGATTACAGTGGGCACCCCAATTCCGCTTATTATGAAAAAAAGCTGTGATGCCCTTGTTATTTTATGGGGAATAATAAAGGCTGGCGGATGCTATTGCGTAATTGATGCAATGCAGCCAAAGGTTAGAATTGAAAGCATTATAAACACTCTAAATTCTAAGTATGTAATTGCAAAATCCGATTCTGCAAAAAAGCTTGAAAACTTATCTTGCGAAATTATTTCTCCAGAAAGCTTATTTGAAAACAATGGTACTAAAGCTACTTCTGTTGTCCACATTGATACTGATCCTTTATATATCATGTTCACTTCAGGCTCTACAGGAGTTCCAAAAGGTGTAATTGTTAACCACAGATCTGTTATTGACTTCATTGATCAATTTACTACTCTCTTTGGCTTTTCATGTGAGGATGTTATAGGTAATCAGGCTCCATGGGACTTTGATGTATCAGTAAAGGATATTTTTTCAGCTGCAAGAGTTGGAGCTGCTATTAGACTTATTCCTAAGAAGTATTTCTCATTGCCTGTTGATTTAGTAACTCTTCTTGATAAAGACAAAGTAACTACACTTACGTGGGCAGTGTCTGCTCTTGTTATACTCTCATCAAGAGGAGCGCTGGAAAAGCTTGCACCAAAGTACATTAATAAGATTTTATTCAGTGGCGAAGTAATGCCAGTTAAACAGTATAATATATGGCGTGGCTTCTACCCTGATGCATTATTTGTAAATGTATATGGGCCTACAGAAATAACATGTAACTGTACATATCATATAGTCGAGGGAATTTATCCAGAAGATTCTGTAATTCCAGCTGGTAAGGCCTTCCCAAATGAGCGAGTATTCTTATTATCAGATGATGATAAGCTTATTTCTAAAGATGAAAAGAATACTGAAGGCGAAATCTGTGTATCTGGAACTGCTGTTGTTATTGGTTACTATAATAATCCAGAGGAAACAAATAAGCGCTTTGTTCAAAATCCTTTAAATAAATTGTATCCAGAAATTATTTATCGTACTGGTGATTTAGCCTACTATGATGAAAATGAGGATCTTGTATATACTTCAAGGAAAGATTTCCAAATAAAGCACATGGGACACAGAATTGAGCTATCTGAAATAGATAGGTGCATCAATAGAAATGAAAATGTTAACATGAGCTGCACTATTTTCCATGATGAGAAAATAATTGCTTTTGTTGAAGGAAATATTGAAGAAAAGGCACTTGTTGCAGAGATGAGAAAAATTCTTCCTGTATTCATGATACCATCGGAGTTCAGATTTGTAGAATCAATGCCTTTTAACAATAACGGCAAAATAGACAGAAAAGCTCTTGCCCTTTTATTATCAGAGTAATATGAATTTAAATGCTATAAATAATATTTCAACTGAATATGGTACTCCATTCTATTTATTTGATATAGATTTTATGACTGAATGGGTCAATGAATTAAAGGATGTTTTTAATTCTCGCGTAAATCTTTGTTACGCCATAAAAGCAAATCCTTTTCTATTGCCTTACATGAACAGACACCTTAATCACTTTGAGGTTTGTTCTCCTGGTGAATACAAAATCTGTCTAAAGTATGGTATTCCATCAGAGAAAATCATTCTTTCTGGCGTATATAAGTCAAAAGAAAATATAGAAGAAGCTTTTGACAATGATTTTAGCGGAGTAATCACTCTTGAATCGCCTAATCATTTTAAATTATTAAAGGAAGTAATTTCTGAACGTGGCATAAATAATGTTACAGTTCTCCCAAGACTTACAAGTGGAAATAAGTTTGGAATGTGCCGTGATGACATTATTAGCATCATTAAGGAATGTAACAAGCTTAATATAAGTGTCAAAGGGGTTCAGTACTTTTCAGGAACACAGAAGAAACGTTTTAGTGTATATGAAAAGGAGCTTGCTGAACTTGATGCTTTCTGTAATGAAATAGAAAAAGTAACTGGTACAAAAGTTAATTATATTGAATATGGCCCTGGTCTTTTCTTTGAGTATTATGAGAAAAAAGACCAAAGTGAAGTTGCAAAGGAATTCTCAAAAATCCTTTCAGCTTATACTGATAAATATGAGTTCACATTAGAGATTGGCAGATATCTTTCTGCATCATGTGGTAGCTTCATTACATCTCTTGTTGATATTAAGCACTCAGATGATAAACACTACTGTCTTGTTGATGGTGGTATACATCATGTAAACTACTATGGCAGAATGCTTGGGATGAACGTTCCTGATGTTTTGCATGTTAGGGATGGATTAGTACAGGATAGCAATGATGAAACTCTTTATGAGGTTGGTGGTGCTCTTTGTACAGTTAATGATGTGTTGTTAAGAAATCACCCATTAAACAATCCTAAAGAAGGTGACATTCTTATTTTCAATAATACAGGAGCTTACTCCTGCATGGAATCTCCTGTTCTATTCTTAAGTAGACAAATGCCTCGCATATTTGCACTGAATGAAGGAAAAGTCACTATGCTAAGAGATGTGATTGAATCCTTTGAATTTAATTCGTAAGTTATATTAAAAAGGGTACCGCAAAAGCGGTACCCTTTATTTTTATGTTCGAAATTGCTTCGCATTTTCTCACGTCTTAGGAAACCTTCCCACTATGTGGGCCCCTTTATCCCAAGTTCGAAATTGCTTCGCATTTTCTCACGTCTTAGGAAACCTTCCCACTATGTGGGCCCCTTCCTAAGACAAGTGCCATATATCCTCATTGTACTGTGCGATTGTTCTGTCTGATGAGAAGAATCCAGCCTTTGCGATATTTACAAGCATCTTCTTCTCCCATGTCTTACGATCTTCGTACTCTTTAAATGCCTTATCCTTAACCTCAATGTACTCTTCTAAATCAAGAAGTGTCATGAACCAGTCTTTGTTAATAAGCTCATTGTAAAGTCTTTCAAGGTTTTCTTTATGACCTACTGCCATACACTGCTTTCCAATAATGAAATCAACAGCATCCTTTATTACTTTAGAATTCTTATAGTAATCCTTTGATACATAATCAGCCTTCTCGTAATGAGCAATTACTGTATCTGAATCTTTACCAAATACGTAAATATTATCTTTTCCTACAAGGTCATGAATTTCAACATTTGCACCATCCATAGTACCAAGTGTTACTGCACCGTTAAGCATGAACTTCATATTACCAGTTCCAGATGCTTCCTTTGATGCAAGAGAAATCTGTTCTGAAATATCACATGCTGGAATAAGCTTTTCAGCATAAGATACATTGTAGTTTTCAACCATAACAACCTTCATATAAGGTGCAACATCAGGATCATTCTTAACGATTTCCTGTAAGCAAAGGAGTAAATGAATAATATCCTGAGCAATAACGTATGCAGGGGCTGCCTTTGCACCGAAAATAAATGTAAGTGGTCTTTCTGGTTTAATTCCAGATTTAATCTCAAGGTATTTATGAATGATATATAAAGCATTCATCTGCTGACGCTTATACTCATGAAGTCTCTTAATCTGAATATCAAAGATTGAATTCTCATCAATTTCAACGCCTTCATTTGTCTTAATATGCTGAATAAGTGCAGCCTTCTTTCCTCTTTTGATTTCATCAAGCTTATTTAATACAGCCTCATCATCAGCATATTTAAGAAGCTCTTCAAGCTTAGCTGCATCCTTCTTCCAGCCATTTCCAATAAGCTCTGTAATATATGATGCAAGCTCCTTATTACAAGACATTAACCATCTACGGAATGTAATACCATTTGTCTTATTATTAAACTTCTCTGGATAAATATCGTAGAAGCACTTAAGCTCAGTATTTTTAAGAATCTCTGTATGAAGAGCAGCAACACCATTTACTGAAATTCCATAATGGATGTCGATATGAGCCATATGTACTCTCTCATCCTTATCAATAATCTGAACCTTAGGATCTTTATATTTAGCGCGTACTCTCTTATCAAGTTCCTTGATAATTGGAACAAGCTGTGGAACAACCTTTTCAAGATACTTAAGTGGCCACTTTTCAAGAGCCTCTGCTAAAATTGTATGGTTTGTATAAGCACATGTCTTAGATACAACATCAATGGCATCATCCATTGACATAGCCTTCTCTTCTGTAAGTATTCTGATTAATTCAGGAATGACCATTGTTGGATGAGTATCATTAATCTGGATTACTGCATGCTTATACATTTCTCTTAAATCAATCTGATTTGCCTTAAGCTCCTTTAAGATGAGCTGTGCGCCATTTGATACCATGAAATACTGCTGATAGATTCTAAGAAGATTACCAGCTTCGTCTGAATCATCTGGATATAAGAACAATGTAAGGTTCTTTTCGATATCTTCTTTATCAAAGCTTATTCCATCTTTAACGATTGATTCATCAACTGACTCAATATCAAATAAATGAAGCTTATTAACACCATTTTCATATCCGATTACATCAATATCATAAAGTCTTGACTTAACCTTTTTATCACCAAATGCAACCTCAAATGTTGTATCTGTCTTTGTGAGCCATGATCTATCTTCAATCCAGTCATTCTTTTCAGCATTCTGAATTCTGTCCTTAAATACCTGCTTAAATAATCCAAAATGATAGTTAAGACCAATACCATCTCCTGGAAGTCCAAGTGTTGCAATTGAATCAAGGAAGCATGCAGCAAGTCTTCCAAGTCCGCCATTACCAAGTGATGGTTCTGGCTCAGCTTCTTCGATATCTGCTATGTTCTTACCATTCTTTGCAAGAACCTCTGCGAGCTTGTCATAAATTCCAAGGTTAATTAAGTTGTTTGATAAAAGCTTTCCAATAAGGAATTCTGCTGAAATATAGTATACCTTCTTATCTCCCTTAATTTCTGGAACTGATGCTGTAACTTCTTTTGTAAGCTGAAGTACAGAGTTATAAACCTCTGCATCGCTACAATCTTTAATTTCTTTGCCCCACATGCTCTGTGTAAGCTCTGTTAACTTCTCTTCCATCTGATCATTAATTACGTTTGCAATCACCTGATAATGTCCCATGATTTCTCCTTTTCTAATTGAATAACTATTTAATTTCGTCTAAACCATAATTGGTCGTTTGTCTTTTAATCTGTCTTAAAGGGATTGGCCAAATCCCTTTCATATACACGACTATACTCTCGGAAAACGCTTTCCGCAATATCATTTATCAAAAACATGGTTTTTGTTAGAAATAAACAAAAACACCGCGCAAATCTGCAGGATAAACGCGATGTTTTGTGTATATTGACGAAAACTCATCCAAATTATGTGTATTATGTCAACCAAAAGTTGTTTTTTATTTAATGATATCCAAGTAATATAGCTTAACAATACTGTGCTCTAAATCGATTCTTCTTCCCTCTCCTCCATCTAGAAGATACTTTAATTCTTTAACAGCATTCGCTGCAATATTGTAGAAATCCTGACGTACAGTGTTCATCTGCTTACCAACATATCCCATAAGAGTTATTCCATCAAATCCACATACCGGACGGAATATATCCATTTCTGTAAGGGCATTCATTGCACCTATAGCCATTAGATCAGATCCGCATACCACAACGTCTTTGTTTTTAGCATACTTAAATGCTATATTTCTTGCCTTAAGCTCTGAATCATCTCCATATCTAATCATCATGGTTAAGCCTAGCTCATCCTTTAGTTTAATCATGCCCTGAATTCTTTCATCTGTAACATAGCTGTCTTTCTTACCAGCTATATACAAAACCCTTTTGCATGTATTCTCAAGGATTGTTTTCTTAGCAACATCATACTGAGCCATAACATTGTCAACGCCAATACTACTTGTCATTATATTTGTCATTGGAGCGTCAACAACAACACATTTAAACTCGCCTGAATCCACAAGCTGCGTCAGATACTCGTTATTTTTTGACATGCCACAAATAATAAGACCTGATATATTCTGCGATTTAAAATATCTTGTCATCTCTTCTGGAGTCATATGAGATATCATTGACTGGAAAAAGGTAATTATTTCCACATTAAGCTCAAGTGCCATATTAAGGGCACCTGATAAATACTGCATTGTTATTTCATCAATAGCCTGCGTCTTATCTGATAGACTCACAAGAATAGCAGCTCTTCCATTCTGTTTAGAAGAAAGAGCTGCAGCTACTGTGTTCGGTATATAATTCAGTTCTCTAATGGCATCACGGACCTTTTTCTTTGTAGCTTCACTGACATAAGGGTAATTATTTATAACCTTAGATACAGTGGAAATCGCTACTCCAGCCCTTTCAGCCACGTCATTAATTGAAATCATGTTATTTTGCTAGTTCATAAATCATATCGACACATGTATCGATTCCAAGCTTTGCTGTATTGACACAAAGATCATATCCAGCTGCATTTCCAAACTCACTGCCTGTATTGTATGCGCTGTATCGTCTTCTCTGCTTATCAATCGCATGAATATGTTCAAGAAGCTTTGCATCTGTCTCATCTGGCATCTGAGGACGCATTCTCTCAAGTCTATACTCAATTGGAGCTGTTACAAACACATGAAGTGTTGAATCAAATTCTTTAAGAATTGTATTCGCACTACGTCCAAGTATTATGCAGTTCCCTTTTTCAGCAAACTTTCTGATGATATCCTTCTGAACATCATATAATTTCTCATTGATTGGTCTTGAGTAAAAATCAAATAAGCTCTGTCCAAAACCAAAGTTAATAGGAACCTTCTCTTCCCATTTAAGAATCTGATCAACATCGAGTCCAGATTCCCTTGCTGTCTGTAATATAAGCGCCTTATCGTAGTATTCGTAGTTAAGCTTGTCTGCAACCTTTCTACAAATTTCTCCACCACCTGCACCAAATTCTCGACTTATTGTAATAATTTTCTTCATAACAACCACCTCCTAATCGTTTTAGGAACCCTGTTAAAAACACACAGGAAATTGAAATAGAAATTATAAAACCTTACTTAAGAAATCAATTGTTCTAGCTTCCTTTGGATGGTTAATCACTTCGTCAGGTGTACCTTCTTCAACGATATAACCACCTTCCATAAATATAACTCTGCTTGCGACCTCTTTAGCGAATCCAATTTCGTGAGTTACGACAACCATTGTCATACCATCAGCTGCAAGCTGCTTCATAACTGCAAGAACTTCACCAACCATTTCTGGATCAAGAGCTGATGTTGGCTCATCAAATAAAAGAATATCTGGGTTCATAGCAAGAGCTCTTGCTATAGCAACTCTCTGCTTCTGTCCACCTGATAACTGTGAAGGATATGCCTTTATCTTATCCTGAAGTCCTACTCTTTCAAGAAGCTTAATTGCATTTTCTTTTGCTTCTGCTTTTGTTGCCTTTTTTGTATCAACTGGAGCAAGAATCATATTTCCCATAACATCAAGGTTATTGAACAGGTTAAAGTGCTGGAAAACCATTCCTACATTTTCTCTAACCTTATTTAAGTCTGTCTTTTTATCGCTCATGTTACTGCCATTAACAATAACTTCACCAGATGTAATATCCTCAAGTCTGTTAAGGCATCTTAAAAATGTTGACTTACCTGATCCTGATGGTCCAAGAACTACAACAACTTCGCCTTCATAAATGTCTGTATTAATATCTTTTAGTACCTCAAGAGATCCGAAACTCTTCTTAAGGTGAGAAACATGAATTTTTAAATTTTTATTCTCTGCCACGGTTAAGTCTCCTCTCTACAGCCTTTGCTGTTCTTGATAGAATTGTAATAACTATAAGGTACATAATTCCGACAATAATCCATGTCTGGAAAGACATAAATGTGTTGGCAACAACATTCTTTGCTGTATTAACGAGTTCTGGGAATCCGATGATAGAAAGAATTGATGTATCTTTTAAGGTAATAATGAACTGGTTAATGATACTTGGAATCATTGTCTTTATTGCCTGAGGAAGAACAACCTTCTGCATTGCCTTCCAATATGGAAGACCAAGGCTTCTTGCTGCCTCCATCTGTCCTTTATCTACACTCTGGATACCTGCACGGATTATTTCTGCCATATATGCACCACAGTTAAGTGCAAGACATATTGTACCTGCTCTTAAAGCTGTGAGGTTCATTCCTCCAATGCCAAGTATTGTATTCCAAAGATATGGAACACCGAAATAAATAAAGTACGCAAGTACTATCATAGGGACACCACGTATAATATCTACAAATAATGTGGCTATAATATTACAAGCTCTGTTCTTAAGTACACTTAGAAGACCAAATATAAGACCTAATATACAGGCAAAAAACAAACCACATAATGCAAGCAAAAGCGTTTGTCCCATTGCCTTTAAAAGAAGGCTTCCGTATACAGAAAAAATACGTATCATTAATTAGCTCCTTTCGAATCACATTATCGTATATTATACCGAAAAATGCGCTATTTTTCCATAGAAAAAAACAAGAGGCAGACCTAAATCTGCCTCATTGCTTTATTTTAAATAATGAATATTTAAATTATAAATTAGCCAAGATACTTAGCAACGATTTCATCGTACTTTCCGTTAGCCTTGATGTTCTTAAGACCAGCATTGAAAAGATCGACTAATTCCTGCTTATCTGCTGAGAATACAGCGAATCCGTATGGAGCACCTTCGTTCTGTGTATCATCAAGAACTGTAAGAGCAAGTGAACCTTCCTGGATTGAAGCCTTCATGATAGGTGTATCTTCGAAACAAGAAACAACCTGTCCACCAAGAACTGCCTGGTACATTGTTGGTGAATCTTCGAAGTATGTGATTTCGAAACCATACTCATCCTTAAGGCTTTCTGCATATGAAGCACCCTGAGTACCTGTCTTAACACCAACTGTTGTTCCCTTAAGATCTGCAAATCCCTTGATAGCTGAATCTGCTGCAACTGTCATACACTGTGTTGCATCATAGTAACCATCTGAGAAAATCCAACCACTTGCCTTACGCTCATCTGTGATTGAAGCGCCAGCGATCATACCATCAGCCTGGCCAGCCTGACATGCTGCGATAGCTGAATCCCAACCAAGGCTCTGAAGATCATATGTGAATCCCTGATCCTCTGCGATTGCTGCAAGAATATCAACGTCGATACCTACGAAATTACCGCTCTCATCTGTGTACTCAAATGGCTTGAATACTGTATCTGTTGCGATAATGAAAGACTTTGCATCAGCTGGAGCCTCTGCTGTCTCTTCTGCCTTTTCCTCTGTTGCTTCTGCTGCTGGAGCTGGAGCTGCTGCTTCCTTAGCGCCACAACCAACAAGCATTGTCATTGTCATTGCACCAATAAGTGCTGCTGCTAATAACTTTTTCATAATTTTCCTCCTCATGTATTTAATTTGTACAAAAAAAGCGAATGCAACCTGCCAGGGGCACCATTGCCAATCGCTTCTCCGTGTAACATTATATTTGAAGATACCCTTAAATGTCAACAAAAAATAACACGTGCCTATGGGATTTCCCCAAAGCACGTGCCGTTTATTCATAGAAGTTATATGTTCATTAACCTTTTACCGCTCCCGCAACAAGGCTGTCCTGAACCTGCTTGCTTAAGAGAAGGTAAATAATAATTGTAGGGATTGTTGCAATTGCAAGACCTGCACCAATTTCTCCCCACTTAGTAGTGTATGCGCCTACCATTGACATGATACCTACTGTAAGTGTTTTATATTTTGCCTTATTTACAAATGTAACGGCAAACATAAGCTCATTCCATGTACTAATAAATGTAAAGATACTTACCGTTGCTAGTGCTGGCTTTATCAGAGGGAAAATGATTGTGAAGAAAATTTTATAAATACCAGCACCATCTATTGCGGCGGCTTCCTCCATTTCTCTAGGGATTGAGGCGAAAAAGGATGTAAACAGATACACCGCCATCGGTAAGCCAAATGCTATATATGGAATAATTAATGCCCAGTAACTATTAAGTATATGCATACGGCTAAGTACTAAGAATAATGGTAATAATGCTGCATGAATAGGAACCATAAGTCCTAAAAGAATAATCTTTAAAAAGGTTTCTCTTGCTTTCCAAATCATTCTTTCAAGTGCATATGCTGCCGTTGCAGAAACTATAAGTACACCAAGTATTGTTACTGCTGTTACAAATACACTGTTAATAAAGTACTTAAATACATTAGCTTCTACAAACGCTATTTTGAAGTTTACCCATCTCCAGTTTTTAGGTAATCCTGCTACGTTTCCACCAAAGATTTCATTATTATCTTTAAGTGCAAATGTAAATAACCAGTATAATGGGAATACCTGAATTATTGAAAAGATAATTAGGAAAAAGTTAATGATTACATCTGAAATATTGAGCTTTTTCATTATGCTTCCTCCTTATTTCTAAAGAATAATCTAAGTAATACTGTGAACAAGAAACATTCAATAATTACAAATGCTGATATTGCAGAACCATATCCATAATGCATCTGATCAAATGTTGTCTTATACATATATATTGTTGGTACTTCTGTTGACTGGAATGGTCCACCGCCAGTAAGTACGAAGATAAGATCGAAAATCTTAAGTGCACCAATAAGTGAGAAAGTAACACAAACCTGAATAATTGGTTTTAATATTGGAATCGTAACTCTGATTGCTGTCTGGAAACGATTTGCACCATCAATCTTTGCTGCTTCTGATATTTCAGTTGAGATTGATTTAATTCCGGCGTACATGATAAGCATATGATATCCAACATACTGCCAGAGGTTAGGAATGAATGAACAAATGAGTGCTGTTTTCTCATCTCCAAGCCAGTCATGTCCTGAAAAACCAAGTGATCTTAAAAATACATTTAAAAGACCATAATCACCATTGTAAATTTTCTGCCATAACTGACCAATTACAACAGATGAAATAATAACTGGAATAAAGAAAAGTGTTACATATAACTTTTCACCCTTTTTAACATTCGCAACTACTATTGCTATTACTAAGGACAAGGGAAGCTGCACGAATAATGATAATCCCGCATATAGAAGTGAATTCTTAAATGAAGCTAGAAATCTCTCATCATGTAATAACTCACTATAGTTTTTAAGTCCGATAAATGTTGCCTTTCCAATACCGTCCCAGTTAAGAAGACTGTAGTATGAAGAAATAATAATCGGAACAATTACGATGACTGTAACAATAAGCATCGTAGGTGCCATAAATAATGTTATTGCTTTTTTATCTGATAATATCTTATTCATAGGGTTTCCCTTATTCTTAAATATTTGAGGGGCTATATGTAATAGCCCCTCATAAAGTGTTAATAATTTATTACTGTACTAACTCTGATGGGCTGAGCTTTGACATCTTCTCTGCGAACTCTTCTGGAGTAATCTTTAATGCCATAACTTCAGCTACAAGCTGCTTATATGTATCTGAATCTTCAGCTGAGAGAACGTTGTCCCACCATCCGATGTAGCTTGTTCCCTTTTCCATAAGTGCTGCTGACTCCTGGTCAAGGTTTGTTAATGCTGAAAGATCTGTTTCTGATGTATCCCAACATGCAAGACCAGCACCCATCTGGAATCCAAGTGTACCAATCTTCTCTGATAAGTACTCAAGGTATTCAACAACTTCCTTTGGATGTTCTGTAGCTGCATTTACATAGTAACCATCTGATGTTCCACCTGAGAACTCTGAAACGTTACCCTTACCACCTGGGATTTCTGGGAATGGTACACAAACAACCTTACCCTTTGTAGCTGCTGCATCATCCATGATTGCTGGATGTACCCAGTTAGCCTGGTAAAGCATAGCACCCTGTCCAGCGCAGAAACCTTCAACCATTTCTGTGTAGCTTGTTGAAAGCATGTTCTCGTTGAAACCGCCAGCCTTAACAAGTTCCTGAAGCTTTTCAGCTGCCATTACGAACTCTGGTGCATTGAACTTTGTAGGATCAGCAAATGCTGCATTGATTGCTGCGTTGCTTGCTGTTCTAGCTGCGATGATATCCATCCAGTACATACCTGGCCATAAATCCTTTTCACCCATCATGATTGGGTTGTATCCTGCTGCTTTAAGCTTATCAACTGCTTCAAGTAACTCATCCCATGTCTCTGGAATCTTAGCACCTGCTGCGTCGAACTGCTCTTTGTTACAGTAAAGGTCAGCAAGGAATGTGATTGTTGGGTATGAGTAAATTTTTCCGTCGAATGTTGAACCATCAAGCATTCCTGGAAGAACCTTTGCCTTAATGTCTGGGTTCATGTACTCATCGATAGGAAGTAAGTATCCTGCATCTACGAAAGGCTTAACAAAGCTTCCTGCCCACATGTATGAAAGATCTGGAGCTTCGCCTGCTGCGAAAGCTGTTTTAATCTTTGTCTTGTACTGTTCACCTTCAACACCATCCTGCTCGATTGTGATGTTTGGATGAAGCTCATGATACTCTGTAACTGATTCTTCAATAATCTTCTTAACAGGATCTGTGTCAGCTACTGACTGGTGCCAGATTGTGATTGTGATCTGCTCGTCTGATGCTGCTTCTGCTGTTTCTGCTGGAGCTTCATCAGCTGCTGCTTCTGTCTTCTCTTCTGCTGCTGGAGCTGGAGCTGCTGCTTCCTGCTTTGCACCACAACCAACAAGTAATGATGCTACCATAGCTGCTGAAAGAAGAGCGCTTAATAATTTCTTTTTCATAGTGCCTCCTTTAAGGTTTGCTTATAATCTTAGATGTTATTCATCTTGAAATAAGTATAAAAAAAATGAATGCATATAAAAATTCATTAAAAAATTTATATACATTCATTTATTATTCACTTATGCTGATATCTTTCACTATTTTGTCAAAATAGTATTTTTGTTTCATTATTTTGTCAGATACCACATATTGTATGTTACTGGATTGTATTTCTATATTCTGTAACAGAAACCCCTGTCATCTTCTTAAACCATATGCTCAAATAGTGTGGATCCGGTATTCCTATTTCTTCTCCTATATCTCGATCCTTCATATTTCCATCTTCTAGAAGCTCAAGCATTTTATTTAATCTCATCATGCTAAGAACATCAACATATGTTCTTCCTGTAAAGCTTTTAAAGCTTCTATTTAGACTACTGACAGACATACCAAACTTTTCAGAAATATGTGTCTGGCTAAGGTCTGATGACCCAAGATTACTTCGCATATAATCAATGATTTCTCTCATAACCTGACCTTTATCAGGATTATTTACAGACTGTTTCTCAATAGATATATGCATTGACATCTTATGCTTTTCAAGGCTCTGTTTTACAGACATTCCATTGGTATCTATTTCTTTTATATCATGAGTATTTCCAAGATTATCAACAGCTTCAACATATGCTTCATGTATATTTTCCCATCCATCATAGCCGCATGAAACACCATACTCTATATTGTATGAATATTTTGTCTCAATTATCTGCTGAATTATTTCAAAGCACTCCTCTAGGGGAACTTTCTCATTATTATTAATTACAACAATTCGTCCCCAGGCATCGCTTAACACCTCAATATACTTCTCATTCTGGAAAAAGTGAGAAATTTCGTTTTTGATGTTAACACCAATCATTGACTTATCAGCCACTTCCTTTATGGCAATCATACCTACCTGGAGTATAGCATCTTCTGAATCATTGATTTCTACATTATAGCGGGCAAGCTTCTCGGCATAGTTACTATCCCATTTTCCATCCTGCAAAACATGGGCTAAGTAAATACTTCTAAGAGCTGGAATATTACTGTTTATATCATCAAGAATTTCAT
The DNA here is from genome assembly GCA_030531435.1 of Lachnospiraceae bacterium. Taxonomy (GTDB): domain Bacteria; phylum Bacillota; class Clostridia; order Lachnospirales; family Lachnospiraceae; genus UBA2868. The sequence goes on along the minus strand of JAUNNN010000037.1, from coordinate 3,447 downwards.
TTGTGAGCTTTTTCTTTTCATTATCCTTTTCAATCTGAGCAACAGCCCTTGCAACCGCTGCATTAAGTTCATCTGCCTGAACAGGCTTCATAAGATAATCAAAGACGCCTACCTTAAGGCTTCGTCTAACATAGTCAAAATCATCAAAGCCTGTAAGTATAATTACTTTTGTATTTGGAAATGCTTTTATACACTTTTCGCCAAAGCTTATTCCATCTTCTTCAGGCATGCAAATATCGCTGATAACAATATCAGGATTTATTTCTTTAACGCCCTCTAGCGCTTCCTGTCCATTACTATATTCGCCGACAATCTCAAGATTAAGACCGTCAACGTCAAGCTTCATTCTGACAAGCTTTCGTATTAACATTTCATCATCAATTAGTATTACCCTGTACTTACTCATGCTTCACCATTGTCGGATAAATTACCTACATTTATAAATAACTCAACCTTTGAAGGATTTCTGTTTATTTCATATCTAAACGATTCGCCATACATTAGTCTGAGACGTTCTATCGTTCCTCTAAGGCCAAGGCTCTTGCCTCGTACTGGCTCTCTGTTATTTGCTACTTCATTTATTATTTCATCTGGAACACCATCACCACTATCCTCAACAGAAATGTGAATATTGTCACCTTCAAATGAAACATTTACGCAAACATCTCCGTGGTTGTTCTTTGCTCTGACACCATGCTGAAATGCATTCTCAACAAGAGGCTGTATTGTCAGCTTTGGAATCATATATTCAAGACATCTATTGTCACACTGTATTTCCGTGTTAAAGCTGTCTCCAAATCTTATTTCCATTATCTGAATGTAGTCTTTGGCGATTCTAATTTCTTCTTCTATTGTTAAGAATTCTCTACCACCACTGACACTTTTTCTATAGAAATCACCAAGAGCCTCTATTACTTTACAAACCTTTTCAGTATCCCCCATCATCGCAAGGGCCTCAACAGACTCTAATGTATTATATAGAAAATGAGGTTTCATCTGCTCCTGGATTTCGTTAAGCTCAACTTGCCTAATTCGGCGCTGCCTATCTATAGTTTCAGAAATAAGACTTTCTATCCTTGATACCATATGATTGAAACCATTAAATAGTTCCCTAAATTCTTCCATCTTGGGTACAGTATCTATTTTTTTAAGGTTTCCGTTTTCGACTTCACGCATGGCATCGACAAGACCTGATATAGGTTTTGTCAAAAAGCCTGATACAAATAATGCACTTACAAGTATTGCCGCTCCAAGTGAAACGACTAAACCTATATTGAATCTAATAAGCTGCTCAGTGTCTGTATCCTGAAAGTAAGGAGTTGTTCTGACTATTTTCCATCGATCATTTGCATTGACTATGCCAGAAATATAAAACATACTTCCCATATATGAGCTTATTTCAAAATATTCTCCATCACTGGCATCAAGTTTTGAAATAATATCATCAAGATAACTCTTTTCAAGTAAATCCCCACCATAAAAAATTGGTCTGTTTTTTGCATCAAGAATAATTAATCTTTCTTCGTTTAAATTAAAAGAGTTTCTAACTATTCTTTCTATTTCACCATTTTTTATATCAACACCAATTATACCAAGAGGCCTAAAACTTGATAAGGAATTAAAGGATCTTACAAGAGATAAATCTGTATGCCCATCTTCTCCTAAATAAATAAGTTCAGCTGATCCGTATTTTCTCTTTAAAATAGAAAAATTGTTATCAACTTTTTCTTCAACTTCATATAAAGACGCATCATCGCCTACAGTTAACCTTTGACCTTTATCATCTATAAACCATACATTTTCAACAGCATTTTCAAACTGGAGTAAGGAATATACTTTTCTTCTGATTTCCTGCTGCACACCAAAGTCATTAAGAATATCTCCTGATTCCATCTGCTCCTGAATCTGTCCGTCAGAGAGAATTATTTTACTACAATTATTTGCGCTATCAATTACCTTTGTTAAGGATGTATCAATAGAGTAAAGACTACTGATACTCTCTCTTCCAACAACAACCTCAGCATGCTTTTTGTAATGAGCAGTAAAAATCACTGAATACAGCAGTATAATTAATACCACTGCAACACTTAATAATATGATAATTTTTGTTTCAAGGTTTAGCTTTATTTTTTTCAATTTAACTTATTCTTTATCTTCTTTAACAACTGCTAACAATATACCAGCCATAATTAATATGCCACCTGTGACATAGGATATTGTTAACTGCTCTTTTAAAACTATTACACCAAGTATTGCTACACTAAGTGGATTTAGCGCAGCAATTAATGCAGCTCTTTCAGCTGTTGTTCCACTCTGGGCATATGGCTGGATTGTAAGGCCAAAACCACTACAGACAATAGCAAGATATAATATTGAAAGCCACTCATTTCCATTTATTGGTAGTCTTACATTCTCAGTAAATAATGCACATATCAAGCAGAATATTCCCATAAATCCGACCTGATATATTCCAAGTAATATGGAGTCTGAGACACTTTTAGAATAATTTGTTGTAAGAATAATTGCAACTGCATAACAGAGTGCTGACATTAGACACAATATAAATCCAAAGTCCATTTTCATGCCAACTCTTCCAAGTGTTAAAAATCCAACACCTGCCAATGCTAATACTGCGCTTATCCATGTGCTTTTTCCAGGGAATCTTTTAAGTAATACTGCCTGAAATATTGGAACAATTACAATTGCAGTATGTTCAAGGAAAGAACATGTACCAGAGTCTGTAAGCTTTAGTCCATACATTTCAAATCCCATAACTGCTGTATATGCAATACCAATGATACCTGCTTTTATTAGTATATCCTTATTAGTATCTTTTACTCTCTTTGCAAAAATAAGCATCATAATAAAAAATGCAATAATGTATCTGTTGGAAAGAATCGTAAATGGTTCCATTCCATCCATCATTATTTTAGAGATCATAAAAGATGTACTTCTTGCAATTAAAAGAAGTCCCAATAATATCTCAAATTTTGTCTGTCTTTTCATAATATTCCTCAAAAAATAGTAAAGGGGCACACGAAAAACGTGTACCCCCATTTGGATTAATTTATAATCAGCCCTTTTCTAAAGCAAGTGTTCTTGTTGTAAGATCACATACTTCTGCTGGACCGTAGTACTGGATAGCACCTGGATATGTGAAGCATGTCTCAGCTGCCCACTTTTCTCTAACTGACTCAAAATATTTAAATGGCTTGCCATCAAGCTCAACAAGAGCTTTTCTGATAACTGGCTTATCTTCACCATTTCTTCTTTCCATATTCATCATCTTTGTGATTGGCATACCACCTGCAACCCACTCATCAGCTGGCTTAGAGATGTTAGAAACCTTTGAAAGGTATCCTGTGTAACCATACTGAATAAGCATGAATGCATTGTAACCAAGTGAGTAGCAGTAATCAGCATCGAAGTTTGAAGGGAATGCACATC
>JAUNNN010000082.1 GCA_030531435.1 Lachnospiraceae bacterium | reverse complement strand
TTGAATGTTCAGAAGATGGAATTAAGTATAAGCAGATGAGAATCTGTCATATGTATAAAGCTACTGATGAGATTCAGTTTGGTATTTATGCTTGCAGCCCAGAAGATTCTTCTTTTAAGGCAATATTTACAGATATGGAAATAACAGAATGTAAGTGGCTTGCACATGATGGTCAGGCACCTGATGAAGAGTAAAAAAATCAAGATGTGAGAGGTGATATAGATGAAAAGAATAATTGTATACTATTCGTTATCAGGAAATACAGAAGAAGTTGTAAAAACTATTGCGGAAAGATTGGGCTGTGAAACGTTAAGAATTGATACGGTGAAAGCTATGCCTAAATCTTTCGCTGCCAGAATTTTAGTAGGTGGCGGGCAGGTCGTTATGAATAAAATTCCAGAGATTAAACCAATAGATATAGATTTTAGCCTATATGATGAAATATTTATTGGAACCCCTATATGGAACAGTAAAGGGGTCCCGGCTATTAATGCGTTTTTGAGCGATGACGATATTTGCAGGAAAGTCACAGGGTTGATAATAACATCTGGTGGCGGAGATGTTGAAAAATGTGTAAAGGCATTAGAAGAAAAATTACCAAATGTGAAATATCAGGTTTCTTTGCTAGATAGAAAACATAAAGATTATGGATTAAATGATAAAAAGATAACAACCTTTATAGAAGATATTAATGGGTGACGGTGTGCTAAAATTTGTTCATATTTCTAAGAATTATTATTTGGGTTTTTCACTAATAGGTATATTGGCTTTTGCCATTCAGGAAGTTCCGTATATTATTATGCCTTTGATTAATCCCGAATCAAATCCAATAATGAATATGCAAAATGAAATGAAATGGATTGATACTGTTCAGGGCATATTTGGCGTATTATCTATGGTTCTGTTAATGATGCTTGTTAGAGACGATGTACCTTTATTTTCAGTATCAACAGCAAGGGAAAGAGCATTTTTATCGTTAGCAATTTGTATGATAGTGATTAATTTTATCGGATGGGCATTTTACTATACAGGACATCAATATGGATGGTTGATTGTAATTAGTCAATTTGCAGTTGTTCCGCTATATTATCTATTCTTTGGATTGTGGAAGAATAATTATCCATTAGTAGGTAGTGCTACTATATTTTTTATAATCCATACTGTTAATGGATATATGAACTTCATAGTGGAGAAGTAATGTAATAAATTTTATTTAAGAATTCATTGATTGCAGATTTTTGTTGAAAAATATTTTAAATTAACATAGCATCTTTCTTAGAGTATTATTCAAATAAAGAAAGGTGCTTTTTGTATGGTTGATTTTTATGAGATGATATATAAGAGAAAGTCTTTTCATTTGTTTCGAAATATTGGAGATGAGAAATTAACTGAGAATGATTTGCAGGACATAAGGACCACCTATGAGAAAATAGAAGCATTATATTCTGATATAAAAACAGACATTCGTATCGTATCATCAGATGAGAAAGTTCTTGGTAGAGGTGCCGAGCATGCAATAGAAATCTATAGCGAAAAAAAAGATAATTATCTAATGAATGCAGGCTATATAGGAGAAATGCTGGATTTGTATCTTGTTTCAAAAAACATTGGTACGCTTTGGTTTGGTATTGGCAAACCGGAAGAAAAAGAATATAACGGTTTGTCTTTTGTAATTATGATTCTTATCGCAAAAGTAGATAGTCCAGAAAAGTTTAGAAAGGATATGTTTAAAAGTAAACGCAAACTTCTCGGAGAAATCTGGGAGGGAGAGCAAATTCCAGGTGTTTCGGAAATCGTAAGATTTGCTCCTAGTGCATGTAATTCACAGCCGTGGTTCGTAAAGAGAGAAGAAAACATATTAAAGGTTTATCGTTATAGGAAGTCTGGAAGAATCGGTATTATGCCAAGTGATATGGTAAGCGTAATGAATCGGATAGATATGGGGATATTTATTAGATTTCTAGAACTGTGTTTACAGCATGAAAACTACGAATTTTCTAGAGAACTATTTGTTGATGAAGGCTCAGATAGAGAGCTTACAATCAACGCACAGTTTGTCCTATGAAGTAATGGAAAAAGAATTGATAAATAATTAAACAAGGATTGAATATTAGAGAGAAAAGTTTAGTGATATGATAAGGAGAAGATTAAATGTTATTTTCACTTGCTATTATTCCATCAATTGCGTTGATGATTTTTATTTATAAATTGGATAAAAAAGAGAAAGAGCCTATAAAATTTTTATGGAAGTTATTTCTATTTGGTATTGTACTTGTCATTCCAACAATAATTATTGAAACGATAATTGAGGAAATTATAAACGTATTTTTTATACCGGGTTCTGTAGTGTATGCACTATTTGAAGGATTTTTATTAGCAGCAGGTACAGAGGAACTAGGAAAATATTTTTTCTTAAAAAGAAAGACTTGGGATTCAAAATACTTTGACTGCATGTTCGATGGTATAGTATATTCGGTATTTGTGTCACTTGGTTTTGCAACGGTTGAGAACATACTATATGTATTTGATGATGGACTTGGTGTTGCCATTATGCGTATGTTTACATCAGTGCCAGGGCATATGTGTTTTGCTATAGTTATGGGACATTTTTACAGTAAGGCAAGACTGGCTATAAACAGAGGCGATGTCGAATCCTGTAAGAAGTTTAAAAGAAAAGCTTGTATAGTTCCTATTTTGTTACATGGATTTTATGATTTTTTAATTATGATGGATGCTGAAACCGCAGGTGATGGTATTACTACATTAGCATTTCTTGTTTGGATGGTATATGTAATAGTAGTCTTTGTTAACGTTTTTCGACTTGTATTCAAGGCATCTAAAAATGATGAATACATTGTAAGACATGAGACGAGCTGGAATTGCATATGCGGCAAGATTTGTTTTGGAAATTATTGTACTAATTGCGGAAGTAAAAGACCAGAGATATAAATTGCACGGAGCTAATATGAAAAAATATTTATTTTTATTATTGAGTGTGGTCATGACTTTAACAATGTGCGCATGTTCAGCCTCAAAAGAATCTGATAGTAAGATAGAAGTTAATGATAAAGCAGATGTGACACCTTTTAAGATTGAACTTAAGTGGGACGCTGAACTTATTGGTGAAGATTTTGATATTGAATTTATATCAGAAGATGATGGTAGTGGATATAAAATTGATAAATCTAATGGAACGGCAGTAGTTATGGTTCAGAATGCAGATATTAGTTTTGATCTTACATATGTTTGGCTTCCACCAGTAGGTGTGTTGAATAATCTTCCTAAGTGCGAAGCGAAGATATATGAGAATGATGAGCTAAAGGAAACTATGAGTTCAGATAATACAGACAATATATATGAAGCGCCTACAGGTGCTGTGGGATTTGGTATTTGTTCTGTTAGAAATGGAGAACTTGTAGAGTATTCAGGAGACTGGAAAGGACTTGAATAATATGGGCATTGATATAAAGCTTGAATAATATTATTCTAAAACAGGAGTAAAAACATGGGAAATGAATTAGATATAAATGAAG
>JAUNNN010000036.1 GCA_030531435.1 Lachnospiraceae bacterium | reverse complement strand
CCCTTAAGTAGAATTTGGTTATTTACCTTGTCTACTTAAGGGGAATCATATCAATCCTGGCCGCTTTTTTATTCATTAACAATATTTTGAATCCATACACCGCTTCTCATTATGACCCATCCAATAAATGCCTTGATTGCATTTGTAAGCTCTGTAAGAAGGAACACAAGAACAATGCTAAGTCCTGTGTGATATGCAAGCACATATGCTATTGGAACAGATATTACCCATAAGAAAGCACTGTCAAACAGGAATGTAATAAGCGTTTTTCCTCCTGAACGAAGTGTAAAGTATGTTGAGTGAAGGAAACCACTAAGGGGCATAGTAACTGCAGATACTCGTATAAGGCCTGTCGCCAGCTCCTGTACTTCACTTGAGGTATTGTAAATAAGAGGGAAGTATGGAGCAAAGGCATATAAAATAAGTCCTATAACGATACACATAGTTGTTGAAAAAGTAATAATTTTATATGCGGTATCTTTTCCTTCTTCAAACTTACCAGCCCCTAATAGCTGACCAACGATTATTGCAACTGAATCTCCAAGAGCGATAAATGCAATATTAAATACATTGAAAATTGTTGAATTAATATTTAAAGCAGCAACAACAGAAAGCCCTCTAGATGAATATAGCTGTGTCTGAACAGCAATACCAGCAGCCCATAGTGTCTCGTTAGCTACAAGTGGTGCAGCCATTAAAAGTATCTTTCTTGATACAGAAAGTGGAACGCGGAAGTTCTTATATACACCTTTAATATATGTATGTTTAGCTGAGTGAGTATGTGTATAAATAACTACGATTCCAGCTTGAATGAATTTTGATATATTTGTAGCAATTGCTGCACCGGCAACCCCAAGAGCAGGTGCACCAAAGTGACCGAAAATTAAAATATAGTTGAAGCATAAGTTAATGAAGACAGCAGATATGCTAGCAATCATAGGAACAACAGTTTCTCCGCATTCACGAAGTGTAGAAGAATATACCATTTCTATTATGGCAGGAATAAGACCTATGATCATAATTGCCATATATTGCTCCCCAAACATCAGGGTTGCCTGGAGACTTCCGTTAGCGCTTCCTTCATGTAAATATAAAGAAATAAGCCAGGAATCAAATTTAGTAAAGATTACGGCAAAAAGACCAAGAATAAGAATTCCTTCTATAAGTTTAAATCTGAATGTATATCGAATGCCCTCATCATTTTTCTGCCCAAAATACTGTGCAGTAAAAATTCCGGCACCACCAATTGCACCAAATATACATAGATAAAATACAAATGTAAGCTGGTTAACAATTGATACACCACTCATTTGTTCTGTACCAAGACGGCCAACCATAATATTATCAAGAAGATTTACAAAGTTAGTTATGCCGTTCTGAAGCATAATAGGTACAGCTATAGCTAGAACTTTTTTGTAAAAATCTCTAGTCCCTATTAATTTGTTAAGCCCCTTTGCATTCATAATAAATCCTCAAATACGATAGTTATTTCCTTAAATATTCCTGTAATGACTCAATTGCATTTGCTCCATCTGCAACAGCGGTTACAACCTGACGTAGCTTCTTTGTTCTGATATCTCCTGCTGCAAATACACCTGGTATATTAGTTTTGCAATCTTCAGATGCTTTAATGTATCCCCTTTCATCTGTTTCGAGGTTTGTTTTAGCATCATCTAACGCAATGGTATTTGGATCATTTCCTACAGCTAAAAATACTCCATTTACAGGTATTGTATCTATGGCATTCGTTTTAACATTATTTATTGTAATGCTTTCAACTTTGTCTGAGCCATTTATTGATGTCACAATAGTATCAAATATTACTTCGATATTTTCAGTATTAAATAACTCTTCTTGAAGCGACTTTGCACCTCTGAGCTCGTCTCTTCTGTGAATTAAATATACTTTTTCGCAGCCTCTTGATAAAAAGATTGCATCTTCAATTGCAACGTCACCACCACCAACAACAGCTGTAGTTTTCCCTTTAAAGAAAGCACCATCGCATGTTGCACAGTAGGATACGCCCATTCCTGTGAGTTCCTCTTCGCCAGGAACGAGAAGTTTTTTGGGAGAGTTTCCTGTTGCAATTATTATTGCTTTGCCTTGAAAATCTCCTTCGTCTGTATGGACAGTTTTAATTTCAGATAATATATCAATAGATGAAATATCAGTAGAAACTTTTTCTATTCCAAATTTATCAGCATGCTCAGACATTTTTTCTCCAAGGTCAAAACCTGAAATTCCTGGGAGCCCAGGATAGTTATCAACTTCGTAAGTGTTTAATATCTGACCGCCACCTATATAATTTCTATCGATCATAAGAGCATTAAGCATAGCTCTTTTGGCATATATTGCGGCACTTAGACCAGCAGGCCCTGAGCCAAGAATTATTACATCATAAATCATATTTTTACTCCATTTAATAATACAACTTTAATCATTATAGCAAAAAGAAATAGCCTTTGATATAATCTTTTTGGCATATATTAAAAGATAAAATCAGAAGGTGCTATTTTGCTAAAAGGTATAAACATTAAATCAGGAATAAATTCAAGTGCATTAAAAATTATGGCGATGGTTTTAATGCTAATAGACCATATTGGTGCCTTAATAGTGTTGCCATATATGATGACAGTTACAGACTATGAGCTATATCAGAGACTCCATTCTTTATACGATATATTAAGGCTCATAGGACGTGTTGCCATGCCTATATTCGTATATCAGCTTGTACTTGGAAACAGATTTACAAAGAACAAAAGTAGACATATTTTAAATATCTTAATTTTTACTCTTATTTCTGAAATACCATACAACTTCCTTCTTTCAGATAGTATTATAGACATCAAGGATCAGAGCATAATGTGGGCGTTATTACTTGGTGCTCTTATGATGGCATGTCTTGATTTAGTAAATAAAGAAAAAGTGTCAATAATCTATAGTACGCTTATTGTGCTTATTACTTGTGTTATTGCATATTTTATAAGAAGTGATTATGGATTTTCAGCAATTATTCTTATTGCATCGATTTATTTCCTTATAGATCATAGAGAATTAATGATTTATATTTCACCAGTTGTATTTCTTTTATCCTATTTTCTAATGAAATATATGAATCCACGGTATAGAGATCAGGCAGTTGAAAGGCTTGCCTCAGAAGCTATGTGTGTTGTAGCGTTTATCTTTATAGCAAATGATAATGGAATTAGAAAGGGTGGAAAAACATTAAAATGGATTGGGTATTTGTTTTATCCACTACACCTTACGATTATTTATTTAATTCGTAGGTTTATTTTAAAGTTTTAATATGTTTTTTTGATTTACACTGTGATATACTAAATGTTGTGCCTAAAAGATATCGTGGCACAAACTATTAGATTTTGCGTATCATATGGAGGCAGTATGAAAAAGCTAGAAGAATACGTTAGAACTATTCCGGATTTTCCAGAACCAGGAATAATGTTCAGGGATATTACAACAATCCTTCAGGATGCAGATGGGTTTAAACTCGCTATCGATTCTATGATAGATATCTTAAAGGATATTGATTATGATGTACTTGCATTAGCTGAATCAAGAGGATTTATATTTGGAAGTGCAATAGCATATGCAATGCATAAGCCAATTACTCTTGTTCGTAAAAAAGGTAAGCTTCCATGTGAAACTATTTCTCAGGATTATGAATTGGAATATGGCATGGCAACTGTTGAAATGCATACAGATGCAATAAAGCCAGGGCAGAAGGTAGTAGTTCTTGATGACTTAATCGCAACAGGTGGTACTATTGAAGCGTCTTGCAAACTTGTGGAAAAGCTTGGCGGTGAGGTAGTAGATATTATAGTTGTCATGGAACTTGAAGGATTAAACGGAAGAGCCAAGTTAGAAGGCTACAGAGTTGATTCAATACTTAAATATCCAGGTAAATAAGAACGTAATTGCGACGTAGTCGCTTAATTTAAGGGAGGTAAAAAAGTGTTAGAAAACGTGTTTAAACTCAAAGAAAACAACACAACAGTTAAGACTGAGATTATCGCTGGTCTTACAACATTCATGACAATGGCTTACATCATTGCCTTGAATCCAAATATCCTTACAGGATATCAGGTAGGTTCACCATTATGGAATGGTGTATTTTTAGCAACATGTATTGCTTCATTCGTTGCTATGGTAGCAATGGGATTGCTTGCAAACAAGCCATTCTGTCTTGCTCCAGGTATGGGTCTTAACTCATTCTTTGCTGTAGTATGTGGAAACATTGTAGCAATCACAGGTATGGAATATGTAGATTCATTCCAGGCAGTTCTTTGTATCGTTCTTATTGAAGGTATTGTTTTCCTTTTACTTTCAGTATTCAGTATCAGAGAAAAGATTGTTGAAGCAATTCCAGTTGGTGTTAGATTCGGTATTGCACCTGCAATCGGTCTTATGCTTATGAATATCGGTTTTGGTTCAAATATTTATATTGCCGATGAAAACTTCAATCAGTTCTTTATGATGAAGGATTTCTTTGGCGCTCTTACAGGTAGCAGCGCAAAGACTCAGATGGGTTCAGCATATCCTACAATGGTTCTTTCAGTTGTTACATTATTCGTAGGATTATTTGTTATTATTGTTCTTGCAAATAAGGGCGTTAAGGCAGCAGTTATTCTTGGTATGCTTGTTGCATCAGTAGTTAACTGGATTGGCCAGTTTGTATTCCTTGGAGTTAATCCATTTGGTTCACTTGCATCAGCATCATTTGTTCCAGCATTTGGAGATATGGCTTCAACAACATTATTCAAGCTTAATTTCTCAGGACTTTTAAGCATTGGCTGGTTCACAATTATTACTCTTGTTATTACATTCTGTATTATTGATATGTTCGATACAATTGGAACATTAGTTGGTACAGCATCACGTGCAGGTATGGTTGATAAAGATGGTAATATGCCAAACATGAAGGAAGCTCTTCTTTCAGATGCTATTGGTACAGTTACAGGTTCACTTACAGGTACATCTACAGTTACTACATTTATCGAATCAGCATCAGGCGTTGAGGCAGGTGGTAGAACAGGTCTTACAGCAATCACATGTGGTCTTGTATTCCTTGCATGTATCTTCCTTGCTCCAATTGCAGCAATTATTCCAGCAGCTGCTACATCATCAGCTCTTGTATATGTTGGTATCCTTATGATTATGGGACTTAGAAACATCAACTTTGATGATATTACAATTGTAGCTCCAGTAGCAATTATGCTTATTGCAATGCCTATTTCAGGTTCAATCGGACATGCAATTGGTCTTGGACTTATCACATTTACAGGTATTAAAGTGTTAACAGGAAAAGCTAAAGATGTCTCAGTACTTACATATATTATTTCATTAATATTTGTTCTTAAATTTTTCTTAACAGTTTAGTTCGGTTTATGAAAGATGAACCCCTCTGGACGTTAAGTTCAGAGGGGTTTTGTTTTAATTAGATACTTGCAAGAGTTATTCTATAGGTGTATATTTGATTTTGTACAAAAATATCGCAGTTTGAGCGAGGAAAGAGGTTTATATGGAAAAGAAGAACATTGACTGGTCCTCATTGGGATTCGGTTACATCCAGACAGATTACAGATATCTATCAGAGTACAAAGATGGAAAGTGGGATGACGGAGCCGTCATTACAGATCCAAACGTCGTACTTAATGAATGTGCATGTGTCTTCCAGTACGCTCAGACAGTATTCGAAGGATTAAAGGCATATACAACAGAAGACGGACGTACAGTTACATTCCGTCCTGATTTAAACGCAGAACGTATTAATGCAAGTGCAGCTCGTTTACAGATGCCAACACTTCCTGAAGGAAGATTTCTTGAGGCTGTTAAGCAGGTTGTTAAGGCAAATGAAGCATGGGTACCTCCTTTTGGAAGCGGTGCATCATTATATGTTCGTCCATACATAATGGGTACAAATGCAGTTATCGGTGTTAAGCCAGCTGATGAATATCAGTTCAGAATTCTTACAACACCAGTTGGTCCTTACTTTAAGGGCGGTGCTAAGCCACTTACAATAAGAGTATCAGATTTTGATAGAGCAGCTCCTAACGGAACAGGACATATCAAGGCAGGTCTTAACTATGCAATGAGCTTATACGCTATTGTTGACGCTCACGAAAAGGGATTTGCTGAGAATATGTATCTTGATTCTGCAACACGTACAAAGGTTGAAGAAACAGGTGGTGCAAACTTCCTCTTTGTAACAAGAGATGGAAAAATTGTTACTCCAAAGTCAAATACTATTCTTCCTTCAATCACACGTCGTTCACTTATTCAGGTTGCTAAGGAATATCTTGGACTTGAAGCAGAAGAGAGAGAGATTACTCTTGAAGAAGTTAAGGATATGGCTGAATGTGGTCTTTGCGGTACAGCAGCAGTTATCTCACCAGTAGGAAAGATTAACGACCATGGTAAGGAAATTTGCTTATCATCAGGTATGGATGAGATGGGACCTGTAACAAAGAAACTTTACGATACACTTACAGGAATCCAGATGGGCAAGATTAAAGCTCCAGAAGGATGGATCGTAGAAATCTAATTTATACTAAGGTTTTTAGAAGCGCACATTTATGTGCGCTTCTTTTATTGTCGAAAAGTAAAATAAAATCATATATAATATATGTATCATTTTGAAAGAAGGCTTAAATTATGGGTGTTGAAATAGAAAGAAAATTTATCGTCTCAAAAGAAAAGGCAGCAGAATATAATAGTCTTGCTGATGAAGGTAAATATAGTTATCATGAGATAGAACAGGCATATCTAACGACAAATCCCGTAATAAGAGTTAGGCGTACAGATGATGATTACTCTATGACCTATAAAGGCAAAGGACTTCTTCAAAGAGAAGAACACAATCTTCCATTAACAAAAGAAGCCTATGAAACTCTTTCGTCAAAAGCAGATGGTAATGTAATTAAAAAGAGAAGAATTATTATTCCATATGAGGGACACACCATAGAGTTAGATATCTTTAAGGCACCATTTGATTCATTTATCATAGCAGAAGTGGAATTTGAATCAGTAGATGCGGCAAACGATTTTGTCAAACCAGAATGGTTTCTTGAAGAAGTAACAAATGATCCAAAATATCATAATTCAAATATGAGCAGGATGAAGTTTTAAAAAGGAGAAGGGAATGGACAATTTTATTTATGATATACCTACAAAGGTGTATTTCGGAAAAGATGAAGAATTAAAGGTTGGAAAAATAATTTCTGAACTTTCAGTAAACAAGGTATTAATTCACTATGGCGGTGGTTCTGCAGTAAAAAGTGGACTTCTTGGTAGAGTAAAGGATAGCCTTGATAAGGAAAATATTTCATATGTTGAGCTTGGAGGAGTAGTTGCAAATCCAGTACTTTCACTTGTAAGAGAAGGAATTGAACTCTGTAAAAAGGAAGGCGTTGATTTTATCCTTGCTGTTGGTGGCGGTTCCGTAATGGATTCTGCAAAGGATATCGCAAATGGTGTTGCTAATCCAGATGTGGATGTATGGGAATTTTCTCTTGGTACAAAGGCTCCTGTTAAGACACTTAAGAAGGGTGCAATCCTTACACTATCAGCTGCAGGATCAGAAATGTCCAATTCATGCGTTATTACAAATAGTGAAACTGGTGAAAAGAGAGGATATGGAAGTCCTTGCAACAGAATGACATTTGCAATTGAGAATCCAGAACTTACATATTCAGTAAGCCCTTATCAGACTGCATGTGGTGCTGTTGATATAGCAATGCATACAATTGAAAGATATTTTGCTCTTGGTGAAGATACATATCTTACAGATGCGGTAGCTGAAGCTGTAATTAAGAGCACTATGAAGGCTGGACTTGATTCATATAATAACCCTAATGATTACACAGCAAGAGCTAATATGATGTGGGCGTCATCTCTTGCACATAATGGATTAACACAGTGCGGAAGAACATTTATTTTAACTGTTCATCAGCTTGAGCATGAAGTATCAGGAATGTATCCAGAAGTTGCTCATGGAGCTGGACTTGCTGCTCTTTGGTGTAGCTGGGCTAGATATGTATATAAAGATGCGATGCCAAGATTTCTTAAATTTGCTGCTAATGTATGGAACGTGGACGTTGATTTTGAGAATCCAGAATATTCAGTATTAAAGGCAATTGATCTTCAGGAAAATTACTATAAGTCAATAGGAATGCCAACAAGTCTTTCTGAACTTAATGTTAAGAAGGAAGATCTTGAGAAGCTTGCTCTTGATTGTAGTAGAAATAAGACTCGTACACTTCCTGGATATAAGCCACTTGCTTATGAGGATGTACTCAAGATTTATGAAATGGCATATTAATAAAACTAAAGATTATGATTTAATCTGAATTCGTCTTTAGTACGGTTCACTTCATCATAGAATTCACGAGAGGAGATGACGGTAGCGTTGTCTCCTCTTACTATTATCTGTTCAACTCCGTCAGATGTTGCTACGGTTATTCTGTATTTTTTTCTGTTTTCATCAGTAAATCGCATAATATAATAATCAGCAGTTTGAGCAGTTTTAGTATATACTACATGAATATTATGGTAGCTTGTAAATTCTTCTGGATGATTAATCAATTTGTATGCATCGAAAACCGCAATGATATTGATTCCCTTCATTGCTTGATAATCACATAAAATATCAAGTAATGCACCTCTTGCTCCGTCCAAATTATCCTTTGCTATATTTTTGAGATTGTCCCAGGCGTAAATAACATTATATCCATCTACAAGAAGATATTCTGGTAAAACCTCTTTTGGCTTATATGCTTTAACGTTTGCGAATGGATCATTTTGCACTTTCTTGTTAGCTCTATTTATGCCTTTATGTGGTACGAAGGTTTCTTTCCTATTGGCATGAGTTGCATTTCTTAGTATTGAGTCAACTTCTTCTGGGGAAATAAATTCAGATACCGTTTCAGATACTTTCGCTTTAGCTCTCATTCTGATTTGTTCATCAGTCAATTCCTTTGTAGGCGTCAGAACAGAAGGCATATGCATATGCTGTTTTACTTCATTCCAAGGAATGATATCGCTACTGCCATGAGAGCAGAAAACGGAGTCGGCAGAATTTCTGGTGTCGCGTTCTGGATCATATCCTATTTCTGCAATAACTTCCTCCTGATTGTGGCATACACTGTATCCTTTAACAGCTAGAGAAAGTCTTCCAAGACCACCAGTATATGCTGTGACGCTACTTTGATATCCTGATAGTGTAGAAACAGGAGCCGTTCCGCTCAAAATTGCAAAATCACCATTTATTTCTGGGATGAAATCCTTTGCAAACATCATTTCTAAATCGGTCATAGCTCGACCAACATATTCTGTAGGGACTTCAAGAGTAAAATCATAATACGGCTCAAGCAGTACACTATTTGCCTGCATAAGTCCATTTCGAACAGCCCTGTAAGTTGCTTGTCTGAAATCACCGCCCTCGGTATGCTTAAGGTGGGCACGACCTGTAACAAGAGTTATTCTCATATCTGTAATGGCAGAACATGTTAATACTCCACGGTGTGTTTTTTCTCTAAGATGTGTTAATACAAGTCGCTGCCAGTTTTTATCAAGAATGTCTTCGCTGCAGTCTGCATCAAAAACAAGACCTGCACCTTCTTCAAGAGGTGACATGAGTAAATGCACCTCAGCATAATGCCTTAACGGCTCAAAATGTCCAACACCTTCAACTGTATCAGTGATTGTTTCTTTATAAATAATACGTTTTGAACCAAATGATACTTCATATCCAAAACGCTCCATGATTCTTCGTTTTAATACTTCTGTCTGGACTTCGCCCATTAATGAAATATTTATTACATGAGTCTCTGAATCATATTCTATTGATAAATCCGGCTGTTCTTCAGAAAGCTTCATAAGCTTTTCAATAGCTTCGCTTGTATTTATATCCTTTGGAAGTAATAAAGTATATGATAATACTGGTGAAAGAAGAGATGTTACTTCACCAGTGTCCTTTCCAAGGCCAGTACCTGGAGCTACTTCGTTTAGACCAGTTAATGCAACAATCTGGCCTGCTACAGCAGTTTTTACCTGTTCAAATTTAACTCCATCATATATTCTAATTCCAGTGATTTTTTCATCGCCAATTGTGTCACGGACAGATATAGAGCCACCAGTAATTTTTATATGTGTAAGTCGCTCTTCTTTGTTATCTCGAGATATTTTAAATACTCTTGCGGAAAACTCCTCTGAGCCTTCATATGGAGAGAGTATCTTCCCAAGAGAATTTACAAAATCAGAGACTCCTTCATCCTTTAAAGCAGAGCCAAAGAAGACTGGAAATAATTTGCGATTTTCAAATAGATTCTGTATATCTGATATAGATATTTTTTGCCCGTTTAGGTAATTATCAAGTAGCACTTCATCGCATGTCGCAATAGATTCAAAGAAGTCATCATCCCCTGATTCTAGGTTTGTAAAATCAATACACTCAGAAGAAAGACTCTTGTTTAAATCAGCAAGAATCTCTTCTTTATCAGCGTTAATCTGATCCATTTTATTTACAAATAAAATAGTTGGAACTTTATAAGAATTAAGAAGCTGCCATATTGTTCTCGTGTGACTTTGAACCTTTTCAGGGCCACTTAAAACTAATATTGCAGCATCAAGTACGGATAGTGTCCTTTCAGCTTCTGCAGAAAAGTCCACATGTCCTGGGGTATCAAGAAGTGTGATATTTAAATCATTAATATTTAAAATTGCCTGTTTACTAAAAATAGTAATCCCACGCTCTTTTTCTAAAGGATCTGTATCAAGAAATGCATTTCCTTTATCAACTCTACCTAGATTACCAAGCTTACCTGTATTGTACATAAGGCATTCAGATAAAGTTGTTTTTCCGGCATCAACATGAGCCAGAATTCCTAGCGTAAGATTCTTCATTTTATTCTCTATATCCGATTATTCTTGCTGGACAACCAACAGCAATTGCATAATCAGGCAAATCCTTTGTAACAACTGCGTTTGCACCAACGATAACTCCGTTTCCAATTGTAATACCAGCAAAAATTTTAACTCCTGCACCAATCCAGCAATCATAACCAATAGAAACTGGCTTACATGTTGATTTCTGGTACTTAATTAAATTTCCGCGTCTAAAGTTATGAGATGTATCTGAAATCTGTGAGAACTGTCCAATAAGGGAAAATGCACCAATGGAAATCTCTTCCTTTGCAGCAATAATAGCTCCACGACCAATATACGCATTATCACCAATATAAAGATGAGGATTAGGCTTTGTAAGTAGTAGATGGCAGTAGTCAGAAAGCACGGCATTATTACCGATTTCAAGAACTGCGTTGTCTGAAGCCTTAATATCAACAAATTTTCCCATCTGGATATTTTCGCCAAACTTTGTACAGTATTTTTTTAATTTCATATGGGCAAAAATCTTTTTGAAGATATTACCACTTAATTTATTTGATGAAATCTTATCTGATGAATAGATAAGATTTTCGTTCTCTAATTCTGGATAATTTGCAAATACTTCCTCTACTGAAGCTACGTTACTCATAAGGGTTTCTCCTATTTATTTTATAAAATTATTCTATCATATTTTGTCAATTTATAGTAAAATTATATCTGTATGATTTTGTCTAAAAGGCGGTTTTAAAGCGTGAATTTTATTAGTAACACACTTAATTCCATAGTAAGTAAGCTTACAAAACAGCAGAGATTAGCTTTTATTTCTGCCCTAATAGTGGGCTTTATTTCACACGGCTATGGAATGACCCATAACTATATATATCATGATGCAACAATACTTGATGGTCTTGGAAGTACATTCGAGCTTGGAAGATGGGCACTTGGGTTAAGTGGCTTACTTAATAATCTTGTTTTAGCAAATTACCACTTACCATTTCTAAATGTGGCTGTATCAATACTATTTATTGCATTAGCAGCAATGGTAGTTGTTGATGTCTTATTAGTGCGATCTAATTTCTTGGCTGTAGTAATAGGTTCGCTTATGGTTTCATATCCTGTTGTTACAAGCTCATTTGCCTATAATTTTACTGCTGCATATTATTTCCTTGCTCTGTTTTTGGCAGTATGTGCAGTCAAGGTACTTAAAGATAAAAAAGATATTAAATTAATAATTATTTCTGCAATTTTGATTGCTTTCTCTGCAGGATTCTATCAGGCGTACATTTCTGTAACAGCAACACTTTTTGTGTCATGTATGCTTATAGATTTATACGGTGGAGAAGATTTTATGGAGGAAATTGGTAAAGGCATAAGATATCTTGCATCACTTGTTTTAGGCCTTGCCCTATATATGGTATTAAGTAAAGTGTTCATGCTTATATTTAAGCCATATCAGACTTCATATCAGGGAATGGAGGAATTTGGAAAACTCAGTATAGCTAAATTCCCATCAAAACTATTAGAAGCGTATATGCATTTCTTTTACGTTAAATGGAATGGAATCAATTCATCCCTTGTTATGTGGGCATTTATTGGTTTATTAATTCTTTTGGCAGTTATTACTGTAATAAAAGGATTACTTAGTAAAGAAATAAAAGCCGCTTCAAAGCTACTATTCATACTACTCGTTTTTATTTATCCTATAGCGGTAAATGTTGTGTATATTATGTCAACCAGCGATGACTATAGTGTTCACACATTAATGAGATATGCTACGTTATTTGTTTTGATATTACCGGCTGTGTTTTTAGAAAAAAACACATCAGTATTAGCGGTATTTGGAGAAATAATACTTGTTTTAATATCTATATTTTATATCTATGTAAATAACACAGCATATTTAAAGATGAATCTTGTACAGGAAGAAATGACATCTTATCTTACAGTTTTACAGTCAAGAATTACTTCTGCTGAATACTATGATGATAATATGCCAGTTGTATTTGTTGGTCAGTTTGCTATAGATGATATGAATCTTACCAAAATGACAGAAACATATCCTGACATACAGTTTTTAGGTTATGAGTATGATGCCATCGAGCTACTTAATAAAGAGTCATGGTTAAGATATATGAGAATTCATACAGGATACGAACCAGAGCTTGGTGAATTAACAGATGACATCAGATACAGTGATGAATATGCAGAAATGCCGAACTATCCAGACGCTGGATCAGTTAAGGTAATAAACGGAAGGGTAGTAGTTAAGTTCTACGATTAGGTTTATGGATAAAGGAAAGTTAAAAATATTATTTTTGCTTCATATACTGCTAATGCTCTTTTCTCTTAGCGCTATTTGTTCAAAGCTCGCATCAAATGAGCAGTTTTTAAGCTTTAGATTCTGCTTATGCTATGGTGGTGTAATTTTTATTCTTGGAATATACGCTATTTGCTGGCAGCAGATAATTAAAAGACTACCGCTTACTTTAGCTTATGCAAATAAGGCAATTACAGTTGTATGGGGAATTATATGGGGCGCCGTATTTTTCCATGAAGGCATTACGATAGGAAAGATTATTGGGGCGATTTTAGTTATATCAGGCGTAGTATTATATGCGACAACGGAGGAAGAAAATGAACACTAGACTTATCCTCTATTCATGCATAATGCTTTTAGATGTGTTTATTAGCTCAATATCTCAGGTAATGCTAAAGAAGGCAGCAGAGAAAGAATATAAATCATTTTTTGATGAATATCTTAATCCACTTGTATTCTTTGCGTATGTGATATTTGTTGTCGCTACATTTTTGACTATCTTTGCATACAAGGTTGTTCCATTATCTATGGGCCCTATTCTTGATGCAACAGGATATATATATGTAACAATATTTGGCGTAAAAATATTCCATGAAAAGATTAATAAAAAAAGATTAATTGCATTAGCGCTAATTATCACGGGAATTGTTATATACGCACTATTTTAAGAAAGAGGAATTATGGCAAAGGATTTATCAAAAATAAAGTATCTTGTTCTTGATGTTGACGGAACACTCACAGACAGTGGAGTGTATTACGATGACATTGGAAATGAGTTCAAAAAGTTTTCTACAAAAGACGGAACTGGTTTTAACCTCGCTCATGAAGCTGGAATGCAGATTGTCGTTATGACTGGTAGAGAGTGTAAGGCTACTCTTAGGAGAATGGATGAACTTCATACAGAATATATTTTCCAGAATGTACAGAACAAGGCAAGCTATCTCGATGAGTTCATGAAAGCAAAAAATATTTCTAAGGAAGAAGTGGCATATATTGGGGATGATTTAAACGATTATGCTGCAATGCAGCTTTGCGGATTTATTGGATGCCCTGCTGATGCTTCCGTAGAAGTAAAAAAGATTGCAGACTATGAAAGCAAAGTACTTTGTGGTCATGGTGCAATGCGTGATGTAGTCGAAGAAATATTAAGACTTCGTGGAGATAGAGACGAAGTTATAAAACGCATTATAGAAAGATACAAGTAGGTTTATATGAAAGTAGAATTTGATGTAAAAATGACAACAGCGAAAATGTATGATTACATGCTTATGCATACACTTCGTTCGTTTTCTGGTATAGTTGGTGAGGCTGTTGGAATAATGCTTATCGCATGTTTCT
The DNA here is from genome assembly GCA_030531435.1 of Lachnospiraceae bacterium. Taxonomy (GTDB): domain Bacteria; phylum Bacillota; class Clostridia; order Lachnospirales; family Lachnospiraceae; genus UBA2868. Next base: position 5,609 of record JAUNNN010000036.1, on the reverse strand, counting down.
TTGCTTCATATAAGTGGTTATATCTTATAGCAGGAGTAATTGTTGTGTTCTATTTGCCTGTTGCATTATATATGAATGCAAAAAAACAGGTAATGCTAAATCCAGTATTTAAACAGATATTGCACTACACATTAGATGAAGAAGGAATAACAATTAAAGTTGGAGAAGACTCAGATTCCCAGAAGTGGTCTGATATGCACAAAGCGATTTCAACTGCTAAAAGTATAATTATTTATACAAATAAAATTAATGCATGTATATTCCCAAAGTCTGATATGGGAGACAAGTTACCTGATGTTGTTCGTATGATAAGTACTCATATGGATCCAAAGAAGGTAACTATTAAGACGCTAAACTAATTATGGAAGTATTTGAAACATTTTCTAGCGAGGAAACATTTAATATAGGAAAGCAAATCGCTGAAACAGTAAGTGGCGGAGAAATATTTACACTTATTGGCGACCTTGGTGTTGGAAAAACTGTGTTTACTCAGGGCTTTGCAGAAGGTCTTGGGATAGAGGATGCAGTAAACAGTCCAACCTTTACAATCGTGCAGGTTTATGAGGATGGTCGTATCCCATTTTATCATTTCGATGTTTATAGAATCGGTGATGTTGATGAAATGGATGAAATTGGATATGAGGATTATTTCTACGGAGAAGGTGTGTCCATAATTGAATGGGCTGATTTAATTAAGGAAATAATTCCTGATAACGCTAAAAGAATTGAGATTACAAAGGACTTATCAAAAGGCCTTGATTATAGAAGGATTACTATATCATGAAGATTTTAGCCATTGATTCTTCAGGACTTGTGGCAACAGTTGCTGTTCTTGAAGATGAAGCAACAATAGCTGAATACTCGGTTAATTATAAGAAAACTCATTCTGAAACTCTTGTTCCAATGCTTGATGAGATAAAGAAGATGACAGAACTTGATTTGTCTACAATAGATGCAATCGCAACATCTATGGGACCAGGTTCATTTACTGGATTAAGAATTGGCGCGGCTACGGTTAAAGGATTAGGTCTTGCATTAAATATTCCTGTGATTGCTGTTCCTACTGTTGATGCAATTAGTTTTAATATGTGGGGATATGATGGACTAATATGTCCTATGATGGATGCCAGAAGAGAACAGGTATATACAGGAATTTATAAATTCGAAAAAGGAAAGCATATTGTTGTTAAAGAGCAGTGCGCGGTACCTGTTAAAGAAATAATAGATGAATGTAACGCTCTTTCTGAAAATGTTGTATTCCTTGGTGATGGGGTACCAGTATATAAGGAGATAATTCAGAAAGAAGTTAAAGTACCATATGAATTTGCACCAGCGAACATGAATCGTCAGAGAGCGTCTTCATTAGGGGTACTTGCATTTAGTTACTATTCAGAAGGTAAGTATATTACGGCAGCAGATTTTAAGCCTGATTATTTGAGATTGTCACAAGCTGAGCGTGAACGCGCTGAAAAAGAAAAGGCAAAAGAGAATGCTTGAATTTCGTGATATGAAAATAGAAGAGGCGGATTTGGTTGTTAAAATAGAGGAAGAATGCTTTTGCGCACCTTGGAAAAAGCAGGACTTTGTTGATATGGCCGAAAAAGACAATATGGCATATGTTGTTGCCCTTCTTGATAATGAAATAATCGGTGGTGCTGGAATTAGAAATATTGCTGGTGATGGTGAAATTACAAATGTTGCCATTACTGAGAAGCATAGAGGAAATGGGTATTCTGAACTTTTGCTAGATGCCCTAATAGAAAAAGGCAGAAGTCTTGGGTGCAGTGCTTTTACTTTAGAAGTCAGAGTGAGCAATGTAGCTGCAAGAAAATGTTATTTAAGAAAAGGATTTATAGAATCAGGTATTCGACCAGGGTTTTATGAACACCCAAAGGAAGATGCCATGATTATGTGGTTATATTAATGTTAGATGTTTGTTTGCTTGGAACAGGGGGAATGATGCCCCTTCCATACAGATGGCTTACTTCTCTTATGATGAGATACAACGGTGGTAGTATTCTTATTGATTGTGGAGAAGGTACCCAGATTGCCATGGCTAAGAAAGGGTGGAGCCCTAAGCCTATAGATATTATTTGTTTTACTCATTACCACGCAGACCATATTAGTGGAATAATGGGGCTTTTGCTTGCAATGGGTAATGCGGATCGTACTGAGCCGGTTACCATGATTGGCCCCAAAGGGCTTGCAAGAGTAATTCAAAGCCTAAGAGTAATAGCTCCAGAGCTACCATTTGAAATAAGATTTTTAGAAATAACTGAGCTTGAGCAATGTTTTGATTTTGGAGACTTCAGAATAACTGCATTTAGAGCAAATCATAATATAGTTTGTTATGGATATACTCTTGAAATAGATAGAACTGGTAAGTTTGATATAGAAAGAGCAAAAGAACTTAATGTTCCAGTTAGTTTCTGGAACAGACTCCAAAAGGGTGAAGAAATAGAATATGAGGGTAAACTTCTTACCCCAGATATGGTTCTTGGCCCTGATAGAAAAGGTATAAAGCTTGCATACTGTACTGATTCAAGACCTACAGATATGATTGTAAAACATGCCTCAGGTGCTGACTTGTTCATATGCGAAGGTATGTATGGCGAGCCAGGAATGGAGCAGAAAGCAAAAGAACATAAGCACATGACATTTTATGAAGCTGCTGATATGGCAAAAAGAGCTGAAGTGTCAGAGTTATGGCTTACACATTATAGCCCTTCATTAAACTACCCTAAGGAATATGAAGGTGAAGCTAGAAAGATTTTTGAAAACACCCATACTTGTAAAGATGGAAGAAGTGTAGAACTTAAATTTATAGATGAGTAACGATAAGAATTCAAAGAAAAAACAGAATCCTGTTAAATCAATGGTCCTATTAGCAGTTATGGGACTTCTTGTTGTTGCGCTCTTTTTTGTAATTAGTAACAGATCAAAGCCTACAGAAGATGGCCCAGCACCAATTAGTGCAGTGCAGGAACTTCTTGTTAATAACCTTGATACTAATTACCCTGCAACACCTAAAGAGGTTGTGAAAATGTACTGCGAAATCACAAGGTGTTTTTATGCGGAAAAATATACCGACGAAGAACTTTATGAACTTGCAAAAATGAGTAGAAAGTTATTTGACGATGAACTAGTAAACAATCAGACAGAGGATAACTACATCAGATCACTTAAAGGTGAGATATCAAATTATAGAGCTATGGGACGTGTCATCTCAAGCTATTCTTTGTCATCTAGTGCAGATGTTGAATATTATAAATATGAAAATTTTGAATGGGCACAGTTAGTGGCAATGTATTCTATTCGTACTGGAAAGAATATTGAACCATCAAAAGAAAGATACTTATTAAGAAAAGATGACAAGGGTCATTGGAAAATATATGGATGGCGCTTAGAAGACTTAAATGCGACGGGGGAAGAGTAGATTATGAGTGATGTTTTAATTCTTGCAATCGAAAGTTCCTGCGATGAAACTGCAGCAGCGGTTGTGAAAAATGGAAGAGATGTGCTTTCGAATGTTATTTATTCTCAGATTGACTTGCATACTTTGTATGGTGGAGTTGTTCCAGAAATAGCATCAAGAAAGCATATAGAAAAAATAAATCAGGTAATTGAAAAGGCATTATCAGATGCAGATGTTACATTAAATGACATCGATGCAATAGCAGTAACATATGGCCCTGGATTAGTGGGTGCACTTCTTGTTGGGGTGTCTGCAGCAAAAGCGATAAGTTTTGCAACGGGCATACCATTAGTAGGTGTGCATCATATAGAAGGTCATATTAGTGCAAATTATATCGAGCATAAAGAACTAGAACCAGAGTTTATGTCGCTTGTTGTATCAGGAGGCCATACACATCTTGTTAAAGTTTGTGATTATGGAAAATATGAGATACTTGGTAAAACAAGAGATGATGCTGCAGGAGAAGCATTTGATAAGGTTGCCAGAGCTATTGGGCTTGGTTATCCTGGTGGACCTAAAATAGATAAGGTTGCTAAGAGTGGAAATAGTGAAGCTATAGTTTTTCCAAAGGCTAAGGTTGATGGAAGCATATATGATTTCAGCTTTTCTGGCTTAAAATCGGCCGTTCTAAATTATTTGAATCAGGCAGAAATGCGTGGTGAAAAAATAGTTACAGAAGATGTAGCAGCTTCATTTCAAAAAGCTGTTGTAGATGTGCTTGTTGAACATTCAATGGCAGCTGTTAAAGAGAATGGCTTTAACAAGTTTGCAATAGCTGGTGGCGTTGCGTCGAATTCAGCGCTCAGAGAAGCAATGAAAGAAGCTTGTAAAAATAATAATATTGATTTCTATTATCCATCCCCAATCTATTGTACAGATAATGCTGCTATGATTGGCGTTGCTGGATATTATGAATATATAAATGGTGTTAGAAGTGATTTTCATTTAAATGCTGTTCCTAACTTGCGTTTAGGAGAGAGGTAGTATGTAATATGAAAACAGTAGCAATTGTTTTAGCAGCTGGTAGCGGTAAACGTATGAATAGCAGTACAAAGAAGCAGTATCTTCTACTTGGAGATAAGCCGATTTTGTATTATTCACTAAAAGCTTTTGAAGATAGCTTCGTTGATGAAATTGTTATTGTCACAGGACCAGAAGATAGAGAATACTGTATGGATGAAATTGTAAATAAGTATGGTTTCAAAAAAGTATCTCTTATAGCTATAGGTGGTCAGGAGAGATATCATTCAGTCATGAATGGGCTTCTGGCAGCAGGAAACTGTGATTATGTATTTATTCATGATGGAGCAAGACCATTTATTACGCAGGATATTCTGGATAGAGCGTTTAAAGTAGTAAAAGATACAGGTGCTGCAGTCGTTGGAATGCCTGTAAAAGACACAATAAAGATTGTTGATAAAACAAAAAAGGTAGTTGAGACACCAAACAGAAGTGGATTGTGGCTTACACAGACACCTCAGTGTTTTGCATTTGGACCAATTTTAAATGCCTATAGAGATTTAATCGCAAGTGAGACTCATCTTACTGCACGAGGTATAAAAATCACAGATGATGCTATGGTAATTGAGACTTTTGGCGCTCAGGATGTTACTTTAGTAGAGGGTAGTTATGAGAATATAAAAATAACTACACCAGATGATCTTATTCATGGTGAAGCAATACTTAAGAGTAGGATAAAAAAACATACATCAAAAAAATAAAAAAAATTAAAAAATAGCATTGACATTATTAGCTCATCTTGATATTATATTTTTCGCGCTGATAAAAAATGCGTAACTTAATTGTGACTGGAGAGATATCGAAGTGGTCATAACGAGGCGGTCTTGAAAACCGTTTGTCCGAAAGGGCGCGTGGGTTCGAATCCCACTCTCTCCGCTAAATATGGACGTTGATAATCGCGTCCTTATTTTATGAAAGAAATTCAGCTTTGGAGAAATACCCAAGAGGCTGAAGGGGCTCCCCTGGAAAGGGAGTAGGTCGTTAATAGCGGCGCGAGGGTTCAAATCCCTCTTTCTCCGACTTATCGATGACCTGCTCGATGAAATGCAAGTCGGAGACCAAAGTACCTTGATAAATGAATAGTATTAACCAACCCCGAAAATTTCCACGTTAG
>JAUNNN010000035.1 GCA_030531435.1 Lachnospiraceae bacterium | reverse complement strand
TATACACTAGAAAATTAATTTTTGGAGATTTAATATGAACTACTCCTTTAAATCAGCAGATAAAATTAGTACAGTACATGCAGTAAAGTGGATTCCAGAAAAAGAACCTATCGCAATTTTACAAATTGTACATGGAATGATGGAATACATTGAAAGATATGATGAGTTTGCAAGGTTCCTTAATGAACAGGGATTTATTGTTGCTGGTCACGATCATATTGGTCATGGGCATACTGCGGAAAATAATTCTGAACTTGGAATCATGAAAACTAATGATCCAAGTGGTGTTATGGTTGAAGATATTTATACAAATTACACCAAGCTTAAAGCTGAATATCCTGATTTACCATATTTTATTCTTGGTCATTCAATGGGTTCTTATATGCTTCGAAAGTTTTTATCTGTAAAAAGTAACAAACTTGAGGGACTTAGTGGCGCTATAATTATGGGAACTGGAACAGAATCAGATTTACTTCTATATCCAGGTCGTGTAATTGTTAATATTGTTGGTAGAATTAAATCATGGGATTATAAAAGTAATCATATAAAAGGGCTTATGTTTGGGCCAGCATATAAAGGATATAACCTTGACGGCAGTGATCCAGAAAATAGCTGGCTAACTACAGATTCCTCACTTGTTAAAAAATACTATGACCATGAACATTGTGTTTTTGATTTTTCAGTTAATGGTTATAGAGCATTAGTGGATGCGACGATTTTTGATAATAGAATTAAAAATATTAAAAAAATCAGAAAAGATCTTCCAATACTATTTATTTCCGGAGACAAGGATCCAGTAGGCAATCTTGGAAAAGGCGTAAAAGCTGCTTATAGAAAATTTAAAATTGCAGGTATAAAAAATGTAACACTAAAGCTTTACGAAGGAATGCGACATGAGGTATTGAACGAAGTCGATAGAATTAAAGTTTATAAATATATTTATTTGTGGTTAAAGACACAGATGTAATTAATAAAAAAAAGCCCGCATATAGCGGGCTTTTACTATGCAGTTCATAATTTATTAAAAATCCCCACCGAATGGTGAGGATTTTCTCTTTTTATTCATCCAACTTATCAATATCTACAATATCAATTTCTTCTAAGTCATCTTCTTCTTTTTTATCATCTGATTCTTTTACTTTTTCTGGTGTCTTATCTGCCTTTTTCTCTTCTTTTGCAGCTTTCTTTGCTTCTTTCTTTTCAAGTTTCAAAGCTTTTTTCTCAAGCTTAGCTGCCTTCTTTTCAGCTCCTGATCTGGCAAATTTCTCAATTACCATATAGAACACCGGAAGCATTAAAAGTGTAAGTATTGTAGATGCAATAAGTCCACCACAAATAACTAAGGCCATACCCTGCATAGTGTCAGTATTTTTACCTATACCTAATACAAATGGCAACATAGAAATAATTGTTGTAAGTGTTGTCATAAGGATAGGACGAAGTCTTGATACACCAGTTTCTATAAGTGCTTCCTCAATATCCATACCTTCCTGCCTAAGCTAGTTCGTATAATCCACATACAGAATACCATTGTTAACAACGATACCAACAAGCATCATAAATCCAAGAAGTGATGTCATACTGAAGGTCTGTCCTGTTATAAGCAAAAACAGTATTGAACCAATTATCGCAAAAGGTATACAGAACATTACAAGTCCTGAATAAATAATATTTTCAAATTCAATTGCCATTACCATATATACAAGAATAATGGCTGTAGCAATAGCGTATCCTAAGGATGTAAACTCTTCTATCATAATTTTATTTATGACACTCTCACCCTTAAATACATTTTCTGGTGGATTATAGTTCTTTAGCTTTTCTTCAATAGCATCCTGAGCTTCAAACTTTTCAGTTGATTTCATTGCTGCTGTAAGTGTAACTGTGTATCTTCCTCCAGAACGCATAATAGTCTGTGGTGCATCTGTATATACGATATCAGCGATATCTCTTAATGGAACAGACATACCCTGCATATTTGTAAGTGTCATACCATATATATCATTCACTGTTTCGTATTCAGTACTTGGATATTCAACCTTAACTTTATAGTCCTTATTATCGATAGAAACATCAAAAACCTCTGTTCCATTTGTAGCTGAATAAATTGTTCCACCAACCATCTGCGGAGTAAGACCATTAGCTGCTGCCTTAACAGGATCAACGTGAATCTCTGCCTTTGTAGACATGTTACCAAATGATGAGGAAACAGCACTTACGCCATTAACGCTCATCATAATATCGCCTATTTCACTTACCGTATTCTTAAGGCTGTCAAGATCTGTACTCTCATAGGTTACATCATATGTATTAGAGCTTCCAAATGAACTACTTTCTGAGCTGGCGCTTATAGCTATTTCGCAGTTATCTGCAAAAGACATTACATCGTCCATCCACTCATCTATTACTTCATTTACTGTTTTCTTGCTATCCTCGTCAATATATGCATTCACTGAACCAGAGGCTACGCTACTTCTTGCCGAATAACCTCTTATAAAATCATATGAGCTTACAAAATTTTCAAGCTCTGTTATTTTTTGATCAACAATTTCTTTTTTAGTACCAGGTCTGAATGTCACATCCATAGTAACAAGACCTTCATCTGTTGCTGGCATCAGCTCTGTATGCACAAACTGAATTAAGTAAATTGAAACAGCAAATATTACTATTGCAAGAAAGGCTGTAAGCTTCTTCTTGTGAAGTAGCTTTCCAAGCATTTTCTTATAAACGTTAGAAACCTTTTCAAGAAAATGATTAATTGGTGCATCTGTCTTTTCTACAGGCTTATAAAATTTAAAACAAAGGGGAACTACTGTAACAGCACTTACAAGAGATGCACAAAGTGCAAACACAATAGTAAATCCAAGCTGTCCAAAAAGCTGTCCTGACAAGCCTTTCATTACAGAAAGTGGAAGGTATACAACTACAGTTGTAATAGTTGAGGCTATTACAGAATTCATAACCACCTTACATGCCTCAAAGGCTGCATCACCATAATCATCATGGATTTCTTTTTTTCTAAAACACATCTCAATTACAACGATAGAGTTATCAACCATCATACCAATGGCAATAACAAGAGCACCCATTGTAACGATGTTAAGTGAGTATCCCATAAAACTCATAAGGATAAATGTAATGAGAAGTGATACAGGCATAGAAGATCCAACTATAAGGCTTCCCTTTAAATCTCCAAAGAAAAGGAACAGCACAAACATTGTAATTAAAACACCAAATACAAGTGTTTCAAAAATTGATTTGATAGAGCTTAAAATAGCGTCTGCACTGTCATACTGTATGATAACGTCGTAATCTGGATATTTTTCTTTTAAATCATCAATAACTGAAAGAACTTTTTTAGAAACTGTAACAGCACTTGCACTCTGCTCTTTAGTAATAGAAACACTGACATTTGAAGCACCATTATATCTACTAATTGAGCTTCCCTCTTTCATTGCATAATGAACATATGCAACATCTGACAAATGAATTAAGTTGCCAGTTCCAGTCGTAATAGGAATAGTAGCAATTTCTTCAGGTGTTTTATATTCTGTTTTTGTTGTTATATCAATATTGTAATTTCCGTATTCCTTAGTACCTGCTGGCAATGTAATATTTGCACTACCTACAGTTGAAGCAATAGTGGATAAAGACAATCCGTACTGAGTAAGCTTTTCAGGAATTAATTCTATTGATATATACGAATCATCACCACCAGCTACTTCAACCTGGGCTACAGAACTAATTTTTTCAAGCTCTGGTTGAAAAACCTCTGTTACATAAGAACTTACATCATCACCATTTAAAGAATTTACTGCAAGCTCAATAACTGGCTGCGCATTTACATCCATCTCCATAATAATTGGATCATTTATAGAGTCTGGCATTTTTGATTTAGCTCTGTTTACAGCTGACTGAACATCTGTATAACTCTCATCAATATCTGTTCCATATTCAAACTGTAATAGAACTATTGAAACATTTTCACGTGAATAAGAAGTAATTGTATCAATACCTGATATAGTACCGCATTCACCTTCTATTTCTTTTGACACAAGTCTTTCGACTTCCTCTGGACCTGCCTGTGGATAAACAATCTGCACAAGAAGCATTGGCATCTGCATATCTGGAATCAGCTTAAGTGGCATACTTAAAACTGAGCTTAATCCAAAGATAAGCATACCCGCAATCAGTACAATAACTGCAACAGGTCTTCTTAATACTGTTTTTGTAATATTTAGCATTTAGTACACCTGTTAATTCCTTTCAACCGTAATGCCATCAGTCTGTGCATCGTTTTTACTTACAGCACCATCAATCTTAACCTCTACACCGTTTCTAAGCTGACTTGACCATGTAGTAATTACCTGATCACTATCTGTTAGTCCACTTAGAATCTCAATTTTTTCATTATCAAATAAGCCTGTTTCAACATATACCTTATTTGCTTTTCCATCACCATATGTGTAAACATATGATTTCTCACTCTCGTGATATATAGCATCTATTGGCAATGTCATAACATTATCTGCATGCTGAGTTGCCATAGTGATTTTTACTTTTACACCACTAATAATATCTTCACCTGCACTTACTCTTGCTTTAACTTTAAATAAGCTGCTTTGAGAATCTGCAACACCTGGATTTTCTGTAATTACTGCATCATAAATATTTCCATTTCTATCTACAGAAATAGTCTGGCCTTCATATAGCTCCTTCATAACATCCTCTGATACGAAGAATGTAACGAACTTGGAACCATCAGACATAATTGTGTATGCAACACTTCCTGGAGATGTCATATTATTTTTTGTAACACTTTTTGATGTAATAATACCTGACACAGGAGCCGTAACATTAGCATAGTCAAGCTGAAGCTTTGCCGCATCTACACCAGCCTGAGCCTGAGCAATACCTGCCTTTGACTGAACTACACCAGCTTCTGCCTGCACAACACCTGCCTGAGCAGATGCTAAGGTAGCAAGTCCGCCTGCTCCAATGGTAGCCTTCGTATAATTGTCATAGTCACTCTTCTGATCTCTTGCGATCTCTGCATTTTCTACGATAAGACATTTTGAATTTTTAGCTGTAGAAAGGCTTGCCTCTGTCTGTTTAATTGAACTCTTGATTGATTCCTTTGAGGATTCAAGATTCATTATGTTCGCCTGAGCACCTTGATAAGCTGCTTCTGCTGCTTTATACGCATCATAATCCGCTACAGTACCTGTAGTTTTATATTTTTCATAGGCAGCTGTATATGCGTTTTTAATTGGTCCTATGCCAACATTTGATTTTTCAATTTGTTCTCTTACAGAGTCAAGCTTGTCCTCTAAACTATCAAGAGTATCCTCTAATGTTCCAATATTAATTTCCGCATTAGCAAAATTCACTTCCTGATTATCAATTGCTAACTGAAGCTGTTTATCTGTTGTTTTTGTTTTTGCAAAGTTTTCTGTTACTGAAGCTGTCTGAGCTGTGACATTAGCATTTGCCGTATTCACACCAGCCTGAGCTGTATTAAGTGTAGCATTTGCTGATGTAAGAGCCGCTGTTGCCTGCTTATATGAAATCTGAGCTGCTGTATCATCAACAGTGAACATCAGATCACCTTCATTAACGTAATCACCAACCTCAAAGAATGTATCCGTTACGTCACCTGATACCTTTGACATAACGTAAACCTGCTCTTCACTCTCAATAGTTCCAATGAAATCACCGTCAATAGATATGCTTCCTGTTTTCGGCGTATCTACTTTTACTGTAACTCTCTTGTCCTCTTCGACTTCTTCTTTCTTCTCACCAATACTTATACTATCGCATCCTGCAAGACATACTACAGATGAAATAACCATAAGTAAAAGAAGTCCTTTTTTCATGTTTTTCATAATATTTCCTCTTTAAAATTATCGTCTTTATTATTTTTATTTAAGACGTGATTACATTCGATTTATACTAGCCATAATGAAGCCTTACACAAAAAGACCCCACAATGTTGTATTATAACACGTGGGGCAACACAATTTGTGTATTATTTATGAATTTTTTTATTGCTGTGGAACTACTGCAAAGAAAATAAGATCTTCTGTACTATCATTGATAAAGCTATGTGACTGACCCTTCTTACAATAATGACAATCTCCTGCAGAAAGTCTTTCTTCTCCATCTTCAATTATCATTTTTCCTGTTCCAGATAAAACATATATAATTTCACTACTAGTATCATGTATATGATATCCAATAGATGAACCTGGCTCTAATTTACCACGTAATATCTTATTTACTCCATCGTTACATATGTTTGCAATAAACTCACCTTCACCACCATTGAATTTTGGTGTTACTGTTTTATCAATTTTATCAAATTCAATTTTCATCTAAGTATCTCCCTTATACACATAAAAACTACGAATATATAATATCATTTACAATTGATTTTCTTCAATAATAAACCTCCATAACAATAGTCATGGAGGCTTCATTTTTATGAATTATATTGCATTATTAATCATTAAATAATGGTGTAGATAAATATCTGTCACCTGAATCAGGAAGTAATGCTACGATTACCTTTCCCTTATTTTCAGGTCTCTTAGCTAAAATCTCAGCGGCCTTAAGTGCTGCACCTGATGAAATACCTACTAAAATTCCTTCTGATACTGCAAATGCTCTGCCTTCTGCAAATGCATCTTCATTTTCAATTGCGATTATTTCATCATAAACCTGTGTATTAAGAACCTCTGGGACAAATCCAGCACCAATTCCCTGAATCTTATGTGCTCCAGCCTGTCCTGTTGATAATACAGCACTTGTTGCTGGTTCTACTGCTACTATTTTAACATTTGGATTCTGTTCTTTTAAATACTCACCTGTTCCTGTAATAGTACCACCTGTACCAACACCAGCAACAAAAATATCTACCTTTCCATCTGTCTGTTTCCAAATTTCTGGTCCTGTTGTAGCTTTATGTACCTTTGGATTTGCTGGATTTACAAACTGTCCAAGAATAATTGAGCCTTCTATTTCTTTATTAAGCTCTTCTGCCTTTGCAATTGCACCTTTCATTCCCTTTGCACCTTCTGTAAGAACAAGCTCTGCGCCATATGCCTTAAGAAGATTTCTTCTCTCAACACTCATCGTATCTGGAAGAGTAAGAATTGCTTTATATCCTTTAGCAGCAGCAACTGATGCAAGACCAATACCTGTATTTCCGCTTGTAGGCTCAATAATTGTTGCTCCTGGCTTTAAAATTCCTTTTTCTTCAGCATCTTCAATCATTGCTAAAGCAATTCTGTCTTTAACTGATCCTGCTGGGTTTAAATACTCAAGTTTTGCAAGTACCGTTGCTTCTGTAATTTCTTTTTTCTTTGAATATTCATTAAGCTGTAATAATGGTGTACCACCAATTAATTCTAATGCACTCTGTTTAATATCACTCATTGTTTTTCTCCTTTTCTTAACATTATATATTTCTAATATTCAATAATAAAGATGAATATTATTTTTCCATTTCGTAAAACTCTTCTGTTTCCTCTATATCTGTTACAGGAGGCTTTAAGCCTTCTATTTTTATTCCATTTTTTTCTGCGTAATCCCAAAGAGCTGCATGGATTGCTTCTTCTGCAAGTAATGAACAGTGAACCTTTACTGGTGGAAGTCCATCAAGAGCCTCCATTACTGCTTTATTTGTAACCTTAAGTGCCTCTTCAACTGTTTTACCAATAACTAACTCTGTTGCCATACTACTTGTCGCAACAGCTGCACCACATCCAAATGTTTTGAATTTAGCATCTTTTACAACGTTGTCTTCAATATCAAGATACATTCGCATTATGTCTCCACACTTAGCATTTCCTACAGTTCCAACACCTGCAGCATCTTCTATTTCCCCAACGTTTCTTGGATTTGTGAAATGGTCCATTACCTTTTCACTATATTCTAATACCTGACTCATATTATATCCTTTCTAATTAACCCTGGCTTTTACAAAATCTTCATATAAAGGAGACATGCTTCTTAATCTTTCAACAATCTGTTTTAAATCATCTACCACTTTATCTATTTCTTCTTTTGTATTACTATCTGATAGCGTTAATCGTAATGATCCATGTGCTATTTCATGTGGAAGACCTATTGCTAAAAGCACATGAGATGGATCAAGAGAACCTGATGTACATGCAGAACCACTTGAACCACATATTCCCTTTTGGTCAAGCATTATTAAAAGTGATTCTCCTTCAATAAATCTGAAACTAAAGTTTGTATTATTTGTAAGTCTGTTCTCAGGATGTCCATTAAGCTTCGTATATGGAATTTCTGTTAACACTCTGTTAATCAAATAATCTCTGAGTTTTTTCTCGTATTCAGATTTCTCTATCATATTCTCAGAAGCAATTTCTGTTGCTTTTGCAAATCCGATAATTCCAGGAGTATTATGAGTGCCCGCTCTCTTTCCTCTTTCCTGAGAACCACCATGAATAAATGAACCTATCTTTACACTTTCCCTAAGATACATGATTCCTACACCTTTTGGTCCATTAAACTTGTGACCGCTGGCGCTTAATATATCAATGTTAAGTTCATCTACATTAATTGGTACATGTCCAAAAGCCTGTACTGCATCAGTATGGAAAATAATACCTTTTTCATGTGCAATCTGACCAATTTCCTTTATTGGCTCAATAGTACCTATTTCATTATTTGCAAACATAACTGAAATAAGTATTGTATCTTCACGAATTGATTCCTTGAGTTCGTCAATTTTAACTACACCATTTTCATCTACATTGATGTAAGTAATTTCAAATCCAAGCTTTTCCAGATAATCACAGGTATGCAAAATAGCATGATGTTCTATCTTAGTTGTAATGATATGTTTTCCTTTATCTTTCTTTGCAAAAGCTGTAGCTTTTAATGCCCAGTTATCTGATTCACTGCCACCTGATGTAAAGTATATTTCCTTAGATTTAGCTCCTATAAAATTGGCAACTGTTTCTCTTGCATCGTCTATTGCTTTTGTCGCTTTGCCAGCAAATCTGTATATGCTTGATGCATTTCCATAATATTCATCAAAATATGGTTTCATCGCCTCATATACTTCTGGATTAGTCTGAGTAGTAGCTGCATTATCTAAGTAAATGATGTCACTCATATTAATTCTCCGCTTCTATTTACAATTAAAAATAATTCGTGTATATTTCATAATATAAATTATACCCATTTACCTACCGTGTCAATAGGTATTATAAGGAGGATAATATGATTTCAACAAAAGGACGTTATGCAATAAGACTTATGATTGATTTGGCCGAACAGAACTCAGACACACCTGTGCCTCTTGATTCAATAGCAACACGTCAGGATATATCAAAGAAATATCTAGAAAGTATCGTTAAATTATTAGTAACTGGAAAGCTTGTTAAAGGTGCCAGTGGAAAAAATGGTGGTTATTTTCTAACAAGAAAGCCTGATGAATATACAATTATGGAAATTCTAAAATTGACAGAAGGCTCTATGGCAACTGTAGCCTGCCTTGAAGACGGAGCTGAAGAGTGTCCAAGATTAGATAAATGTAAAACTGTATCTATGTGGCGTGGATACGATAATATGGTAAATGATTATTTCTCAAAAATCACAATAAAGGATTTATTGTGATTATATATCATGTGTCCGATTTATAGGACATAATATTCGATATACTCCTAATATAGAAAAACGAGTTACATATTAGGAGGATTAAATATATGTCTAGGATGAGAAAAATTTCACTAATGAATGATTTTGTATTTAGCTTAAGCGTTGAAATGCAGTCCAAAATTGATAATTACGTTGGTGGTAATTATGCCATGGATGATGATAAGATTCTAAGATATTTTGGGCTTGAAGATCAGTTCAGAGAATATGTAGAAATGCATGCAGCATAATCTTTTATCGTGGTAAGTACTAAAAAACAAGGCATATGTTTTTATCTATGCCTTGTTTTCTATTTCTATAACATTATTTATTAATACTTTTTAATACATCTTCAATACTCAAGCTATTTTCTTTAGCTATACGAGATAAATCTTCGTATTCATACTTTTCTTTTGTTACCCCATATCCAGCGGAAACCTTTTTATGTATTTCACCGAATTCTGTTGATACAGTTTCAATAGAACGCTTAAGCGTATAACGCTTATTAATACTCTCACGAACCCCCAGGGTTGAAGTATGCTTAAAGAGTAAACGAATCATAGTTTCTTTATTTTTTTCATTACAAATAACTGTAAGAAGAGTTCCAGGACGTGATTTCTTCATCTGTGCTGGAACAGTAAATACCTCTAATGCACCTGCCTCAAAAAGCTGTTCCTCTGCAAACCCTACTGCTTCTGCTGTCATATCATCAAGATTGCAGCTTAAAACTAAAACCTCATCACCTGAATCCTCTGTTTCTCCTAACATAACTCGTACGAGGTTAGCTCTAATAAAATCTTTCTTTCCCATGCCATAACCAATTGCAGATATTTTCATAACAGGCATATTACCAAAGCTTGTTGCAAAATATTTGAGTAACGCTGCACCTGTTGGTGTACAAAGTTCGCTATTTATTTCTCCTCCATAAATTGGAACATCTTTTAAAATATAAGCTGTAGCCGGCGCTGGAACAGGTAGTATTCCATGTGCACATTTAACGCTTCCACTTCCAACATGAACAGGTGAAGCGATAATCTGATCTGGTGATAAATAATCAATCAGTATACATACTGAAGCCACGTCTGCAATTGCATCCATAGTTCCAACTTCATGAAAATGTATCTCAGTAACAGGAACTCCATGTGCATGACTTTCAGCTTCAGCAATCAATCCATATACATTAATAATATCTAACTTAACTTTTTCAGAAACATTTAATCCATGAACTATATGCTCTATATCATGCATACTACTGTGATGATGGCTATGCTCGTGATGATGTTCATGATCATGATGATGTTCATTCATATCCTCAGATTCTTCTACTCCATCAATTTTTACTGTAACATGTGTACCATTTATCCCACATTTTGTAGCTTCTTCACTGGTAATTGTTACACCAGGAATTCCAAGATTATTTAATTTATTAATAAATGATTCTTTATCTGGAATGAGTTCAAGTAATGCAGCTGTCAGCATATCGCCTGCTGCTCCCATACCACAATCAATAAATAATGTTTTCATTTTATTTTGCCTCCATATGGTTAATCATACTAGCCAAATATCCAGCACCAAAACCATTATCAATATTAACAACAGATACTCCACTTGCACATGAATTCATCATAGATAATAGTGCAGATAAACCGTCAAATGATGCTCCATATCCAACACTTGTTGGAACAGCTATTACAGGACAATCTGAGAGTCCACCAACTACACTGGCAAGTGCTCCTTCCATTCCAGCTATTGCAATAATAACTGAAGCGCTCATGATATCTTCTAAATGAGATAGTAGACGATGCAGTCCAGCAACACCAACATCATATAAACGTACTACTTCATTTCCTAATACTTCAGCTGTTAATGCAGCCTCTTCTGCTACAGGAATATCACTAGTACCACCAGTAGCAATAACTATTTTTCCTATACCATCAGAATTTGGCATTTCTCCAATAATTCCAATTTTTGGTTCAGGATAATAATGAAGTGTAACCTTTTCAGATATTTCTTTTGCTGCATCACTTGATAAACGAGTAATTAGTATTCTCTCCTGGCCATTATTCTTCATAGTCTCGACTATTCCAATTATTTGCGAAGCAGTTTTTCCAGCACCATAAATAACTTCTGCTGTACCCTGACGTACTTTTCTATGCAAATCAACCTTTGCAAAATCTATATCTTCAAATGGTTTGGTTTTAATCTTAAGCATAGCATCTTCAACTGAAACCGTTCCATTTTTTACGCCTTCTAAAATTTGTTTGATTTCAGTGTTCATTACGTGCCTCCAAATCTAAACAAACCGATTTATAATATTCCTTTAATTTCTCTAATATCTTTTTCCTATTATTAATTAAAAGTGGCATTTGTTCTTCGATAATTTGTATTTTAGCCATATCCCCAACTGTTCGAACACGAAAATCTGTAAACCCAAGTGAAAACATAAATGCTTCTGCTATTTCCGTACGCTCAAGGCCATATTTATCAATAACCTGACCTGTTGGAATTCTCGTAGCTAAGCAAGCATATGCTGGCTTATCCCATGTGAATAATCCTGCCTCTTTTGAGAGATTACGTATCTCATCTTTTGTTAATCCACATATCCTTAATGGAGAGAGGACTTGTAATTCCATAAGCGCCTTTATACCAGGACGATCATTAACATCATCAGATGCATTTGTTCCATCAAGTAATACTGTATATCCATCTGTTTTTGCCTGGTTCATAATAGCTGTAAAAATCTTCTTTTTGCAATAATAACAGCGATTACATGGATTAGATATAATATCTTCATCCTCAAGAACATTTAATTCTATTATTTTTAATTTTATTTCTAATTCTTTTGCAAGATTAACTGCATCATCCATTTCAAACTGTGGCTGGAATGCCGATTTTACGTAGTATGCACACATATCATCCGCATATTTTTTTGCTGCATATAAAAGATATGCAGAGTCAACTCCACCAGAAAATGCAATTGCTATTTTAGGATTTTCATTAAAAAATTCTTGTAGATTCATGTATTATTTATAAAAAATAGGTGGATCTGCATACGACAGAGCCACCCATTATTTATTCCTTATATTTTCTTAAATAATGCTGCCTTAACAACACCCTTTGGATCTTTAATAAGTAAAATTACAAGCCATATAACTAATCCGAGTGCGACAACTGATAACCCAAGATATAAATCATTAAGCATACTAGCAGGCTCAGGAGTAAAAAACTCTGCTCCCATTTCACCATATTCAAAAACTGCATCAATAAACCACATAATAGATGCACCCCAGTACATCCAGCATAATGTGCCAATTTTCATTTCACTATTTGGAGCACCCTTGTACCATATAACGGTACTTATGATTGCGGCAAATACCGTTGTTAATAAAGTCATACTTTTTAAATCTCCTCAACAGATTTAGCCTCATTAATTGCTCTCTTCTCAATAACAGAAGATACCACAAGCATACCAGCCCAAACTGTAGTAACAAGAACAGCCATCATAACACCTGCACTTCCCATTTCTGCAAGCATTTCGGCAGTTTCTCCATTTTCAATTGCTGTTAAAAATGGAGAAAATGGAACTACTTCGCCATGCCATACATGCTCGAATGCAAGTAATGCAGAACCACCCCAAAGCATTTTATTTAACCATCCAAGCTTTGTTGAAAAGCTAACTTTTGTTACTTCTTCAATAGCGCCTTCATGATTAGTAATATGTAAAACTTCTTCTTTTTCTTTTGATTTAATTATCTTTGTAGCAATTGTAGTAACAATCGCTTCTGTACCCGGAACAATAAAACACGCCATAATTACTACCTCCTAAAACGACTTACAGGACGATTATATCATACGAATATACGGTAGAACAAACACCTTTTTATACAAATACTTATTTGGCTGAAGTTACTTCATGTATCCCTTTTATAACTGGCTGATTTTCTGGTGCAACTGATCCATTATTATCTATTACAATTGCCTCTTCACACACTTTATCCACAACATCTAAACCACTTATAACATGTCCAAATGCTGCATACTGACCGTCTAAAAAGAAGCTGTCCTGATGACAAATAAAGAACTGAGAACTTGCAGAATTAGGATCAGCAGCTCTAGCCATAGAAATAGTTCCTCTCTCATGTCTTATTGGATTATCTACACCATTATCCGCAAATTCACCTTTAATATTAGGTACAGGATTATCTACAGACTGACCACCCTGCATCATGAAACCTTCGATTATTCTGTGGAATGTAAGCCCTGAATAATAATCTTCATTTACAAGCTTCATAAAGTTTGTAACAGTGATTGGTGCTGCATCTGCATCAAGCTCTACTAATATGTCACCATAATTTTCTATTTCAATTGATACAGTATACTTTCCAGAAAGAAGCTCTACAGGTTCTTCGGCTTTTGGCTCTTCTGGTGCCTTATTCTGTTCACCTATAACAAGATTTACTTCGTGCTTTTTTACAGGTTCTTTTGCACCACATCCAATTAAAGAAATGGCTAATGCAGCTGACATTACAATATTTAAAAAACTTTTTTTCATAATTCTCTCCATTCTATTCCTGCTTTCCTGTTTTTATAGTTGCAGCATATGCGCTATTACATAAACCTAATATTGCAGAAATAATAAATAATACTTCTATTCCAAGGCTCTGCCAAATTAAACCGCCAAACAGTGCTATTAAAATTGTAATTAAATGATTTACAGAAATACCTGTAGAAATAGTAGCTCTGACCTCCTCAGGACTATCTGAAATATCCTGAACATAAACATTTGATGCCATTGAAGCAAGTGAAATAATTGAGTCCAAAATATAGTTTACACAACACACTACAAATGCTACTGGCATTGGGAATATATGATGTGCAAATCCGTAAAAGAAGCATACAATTACTAGAATTAATGTATCTGAAATCATTACAATTTTATAGCCAAATCTATCAATGATTTTTCCAACAACTGGTGCTAAAAAAAAGCAGCATATTGCTGAAATAGCAAATAATAAGCTGATAACAGATGCATTGGATTTATAAAATAATATTAATACGTAAGGTCCAAATGTAAAAAATACCTGTTTTCTTGCTCCATAAAAAATTTCTAGCATGTAATATTTAGTAAATTTCTTACGGAAATAGAATCTGCTCTTACTTTTATCTGTCTCACTCTTACCTTTAATTCTAAATGCAAAAATCGCACCTATTGCCATTATTATTGTAGATACTAAAAAGAATGGTCTATAAGGCTTTGACTCCATAAATTTTGCAAAGGATAGGATAATAATCACATAACCTAATACTGTTCCCATCTGATACAACGCATTTTGATACCCTAAAGCCTGACCGCCTTGGTTTTCCTTAGCATATTCTAATGACAATGTGTTTTTCATTCCAAGCTGAATATGCTCACCTAATGAATAAATACAAACTGCCACTGTTACTAATATTTTTGTAGGTGAAACTATTGAAAGCATACCCATACCAAGAAGCATGATAATTGCACCCATTTTATAAAGTCTTTCCGCAGAAAAGGAATAAAACGCTGCAAGAATAAATATAAGCATAAGTCCTGGAATTTCTCTAAAAAACTCAGCTAGTCCTCGATCAAACTCGCCCATTTCAACGATCTCAGCCATGTAATTATCAATAATTCCCTTATATATTCCATAACCTAAGCCAGTAACTAAAAGAGATAACAGGAATACTTTGTAAAACGATTTATCTTTATAAATTGTTTTTAATTTATTCATTCTTTTTTTCTATTTCTCCTCATTTGATACAATGGATATACTACATCCAAGGCTTCTTTCCATCAAGCCAACCTTTTTCTTTCCAATAATCAGTTTCAATAGGAGAAGAATTCCAGCCTTTCTTTTGCATCATTCCCATCATCCAAAACATAAATCTTGTTTTTATGCCAACAGATACTGAACTACTATCGCTTAATTTTTTTGCTAATTTATCTGTTGTCTTATTTATTTTTACCTTCTTATCTGCAGCTACTCCATCCCAGCTCATCGCCTGTACTGACATACCAAATTTGTATATTTTAGGAACTCCCAAATAAAATAAACAGTCCTCAACATCTTTCATAGCAGACTTTGTTCCTGTTCCAGAAGCTGTGGAAACAATAACTGCTTTTTTCTTAAACATAGACTCCATAGGTCTATGGGCCATCCATAGGTCAAATGTTAATTCAAAAAAAGATTTTAATGGTGCAGACATGTGCATACAATAAGTAGGTGTTGTAATAATTAGTGCGTCCGCTTCATCTATTGAATCAATAATAGTCTTCTTTTCTTCATAAAAAGGACAAGCTTTGTCATCTTCAATGCATTTATAACAACCTACACAAAAATGATTCAAATCCTTAGGAAAAAAGAATTCTTTTATTTCATTCTCACCCTCTATTTTATCAGCAATCATACGTCCAATATGATACGTACTCCCTTTGTGATTCTGCCCATTAAGCATTACTATTTTCATTAAATAACTCCTCCATATATTATGCTATATATTTCATATCTTCTTCCAATCTCAAACATTATTTTTGGAATATCTTTATTTTACGCTGTATCACTTTCTTTCTCAACGCAATTTATGCAACAACCTGTTGTACAATTTCATATGTTTGTTTGACGATGCCTCAAATATAGAGTACCATTAATCGTTAGTGGCAAAGAGAGGAATAAATAGTAATGAAACGTAGTATTATTGTATTGATTTTTACAGTAGCTGTTATTTTTGTTAGCTGTCTATATAACATTGAAGAATGCTTTGCTGCACCAGTGACTATGCCGGATGGGACGATATTTGATGCACAATTCTACAGGATATCAAACCCAGACGTTGTAGCTATTTATGGTAATGAGGATGCAGATATGTATCGTCATTATCAAGAATATGGAAAAAAAGAAGGACGAAAAGCCTACCCTACCAATGATTCAGTGAAAAAAGAGATTAGTATCAAAATTTTTAACAGAATAGGAGTTGTTGGTGACAGCTTTGCATCAGGTACAGTACGTGATGGTGAAACTCTTGTTGATAATTATGCTATAAGCTGGCCACAGGTCATGGGACGTCGTTATGGTGTTACCTGTACCAACTATTCCCGTGGTGGTTTAACTACCAAATCATGGTTATATTTTCCAGAAGGCAGCAGCAAAATGTGGAGCTCTACTCCAGATGACTTGTATATTCTTGCTCTTGGCCTCAATGACGCAAATGGGCTATTTTTACCTGGTGGTGATGAATATTTAGGAAACATCAGGGACATAACCAGATATAATAACAAATCAAAATATCCTGATACCTTTTATGGCAATTATGGAAAGATTATTGAACAGATTAAGGAACACGCACCTAGTGCTAAGATTATTATGGTTAATTTAATAGTTCCAACAATGGCTTCTGACAAATTTAATGAAGCCATATATGAGATTGCGCGTTATTATGGAGTTCCTTGCATTGATCAACATGCTGACAGTTATTTTTCATCTGACAAATATCTGAATATGGATATGGGACATCCTACTAAAGATGGATATTCAGGGATGGCGGATGCCTTTGCAAGGCTTATTGCAAAATGTGTTTCTGATAATAAATATTATTTTTACCCATATGTGCAGTAACCTAATTTATAGGCATCTTATACACCTCACTCCATTTTCTTTAAGTTCTATTTATTTTTTCTCGTAACTAACACGATACTTTCGCAATGCATTGAAACTTTAGTTTGCATTAACATTCGCGTACATGATTTTGGATTTTTTCCCCCCCTTATTTTCAGGGCAGCAATATTGCATTCTCTACCTCACAAGTTTGCGCAAATAACTTAATCTATTTCTGCTCTATCTTATTACTTATATTCTGTGCCTCATTAAGAATTCGTATCTGATATTCTGCTATTTCTTTTAAAATCAAAAATCTTTCCTCTTTTAACTTACCTTCCCGTATCATCTGTGCATTATGAGTTTCCAAATTTGATAAAACTGTTAATTCGTTTATTGAAGAATAATCCCTGACATTACTATTCTTAGCTAATTCTGGATTTGCTTCTCTCCAATCTTTTGCTGTAAATCCAAATAATGCAACATTTAATAGGTCAGCCTCTTCAGCATATGGTAACCAACTAAGTTCTTCTCTATAGTTACAAACTGGAATCAAGTAATTCTTCACTGCATCTGTCTGTATCAGATAATTATTCTTTGATAGAAAACGCTTTGCGTCCCACTCAATTTTCACAATATTATTTTCTTGTTCTTTAAGCCGTTGAAATTCCTTAATAAGATATAATTTAAAAACAGGACTAATGGCTGATGCAAATTCAAAGGCTATATCCTTATGTGCATAAGTTCCACCATAACGACCTTTTTTACAAAAAGTCCGATGGCATTTGTTTTTTCAATCCATTCACTTGCACTAAGTACAAATGTATGTAGTCCAGCTTCTGCCTTAAAGTGGTCGAATTCGACCACTTTAAAATCCGAGTTATATATTTGCTCCCATGTTCCCAAAAATTCTATCGTATTTCTATTTCTTAACCAGTTTTTGATCACATCCGCCGCTCTCGAGCTATCTGATTTAGCCGCAGCCATATCTGTAATGCAAATATAATCATCGATATCCGCTTCTGACACTGTGATAGGGATATCTTGAACTGTAATAATTCTATTCTTCGCCATGTTTCTCCTCCTTTTCCTTCACCATATTTTCCATTCGAATATAATATGCTAAAAGTCTAAGGACATAATCTGGCGCATTGCGAGTTCCTCTTTCCCACTCTGTAACTGTTCTGTACGGGATATCAAAGCATTCACAAAATTCTTTACGATTCATTCCTGTGGATTCACGAAGCTTTTTTATTTCAATTTGACATTCGGTTAGTTGTTCCATTAATCTCTGCCTCCCATTTACACTATGTGTATATCATATCAGAAAACATCAAATTACACAATGTGTAAAAATAAGTTGTAAATTATTCTTTTTTATAGAACACCAATGTTAATCTTTCATTTATTTCTTCAGTTTTACCAGTCTGATAATATCCCATCTTCTCATAAAGATAACAATTGCCCTTTTCCTGCAAAATGGTATCTAACTCCCAATCATTCTCTCCATGAATTGCCTCCACAGCTCTCATTGCTTCTTGCGCATAACCTTTTCCTCTATATTCCTTCATAATAAATATTGGTGATATTCTTTTTGATTTCCCATGCTCTTTTTTATCAACGACTCGAATAGCACCAACTTCTATACCATCTATGACAATAAAATAGTAATATGTAAATGGCTGTTCCAAGCGCATAATAATCTTTTCAACTTTTTCTGTGGCTGGACTCGTTTCAGTATCTTGATATTTTTTATATAAATCTTCAAATGCTTTAACTTGCATCTTCCACAGTTTTTCTGCATCATCAATTCCAATTCTTACTAACTCAGTTTTCACCATTCAATCTCCTAAAATATACAATTCGCGCACGTCTTGGTACTTCTTTCCTTCCAAACGTCCGCGAATTGTTTCTTACCCTCTTATGCTTAATCCTACTCCAGGCACATCAATATTTCATAAAAAAACAGTTACATATTTTCAAAAAGTGTTCTCAACCCCGCATAAAATCAAGCTTTCTTCGATAACAGGCAAACAGTTTCAACATGTGTTGAAACTTAACTTTGCATTAACATTCGCACACGTAATTTGAAATCTTTGCTTTTTTACCCCCGTAAAAGTATGACTGTTTCGGTATCTGTTGTGTGCGCAAACATTTTTCGAATATTCGGATTGACAACCATTATTTCCTGTAGTATCATGTTTCCATAAAGGAAATGGGTTTTTGTCTGGTAAGCGATTATTCGCCGAAAGAGTTGCTCGTTTCTTTTTTTATGTCTATAACATCATACAAATACATTTTACCATCATTTGAATGGCGTACCAGCATAGATGCGTGAAAGACATTGTACCTTTCTAATTCGCCCTTGTCGTCATAAACTGGAAGTGCAAATCTAGAATCATATCTGTACCATCCATTTTTTGCATCTCTTTTATGCTTATCCTCATGATTCTCTCTAAAATGTTTTCCTACTGCTATCTCTATCATTTCAGGAAGTCCTGTTGTTGCATTTGCTTTTGCCTTTGCATTTGTACCTTTTATGCTATTAGTATATTTTGATCCACTATATTCCTTTGGGAGATCAGAACCAATATAGACAATATCTCCAGTTGCAGCAATCGTATAGAATTCCCCAACATACTCTTTTAAATACTCTCTAACATCTTTCCAGTCTACAGAACGTTTTCCCTTAAATCTGATATCATTAATAATAACAATATTATTCCCATCAACATCCTGGATAACAGATACATTTCTCTTAATGTTTTTTTTCTCATTTTCCTGATTGATTTCTTCGCATATTTCAACTAACTCAAAATATCTTAGTAATCTTCTTTTCGTTTCATAATCTGAGTTTCTAAATACATCTATGACATATTTTTCATCATGCATATAATCTGTCTGTGTTGCCTGATCAGCTTCTTCCTCATCACAAAGCAAATCCACAAGCGACATATCAAGAGCTCTACAAATAGCAACTAACTTGTCCGCCTGCGGATTAATCTTTTTCTTACGCCAGTCGCTGATGGTACTGGTAGCAATACCAGTTCTTCGTGATAATTCAATCTGGCTCATATGTAATTCTTCGAGTCTAGCAAAGATTTTTTCATATATATTCATGATTCAATATCCTCTCATTTCATCCTTCCGAGTTTTCGGATATTGTATCATCTGCTACTATATTTTGCAAGTCATTCTTTTTCCAATAATGCAAGGTAGAATTTTATATTATCTAATTATCATAAGACAATTTATCTGGCAAATGATGAAGATA
>JAUNNN010000004.1 GCA_030531435.1 Lachnospiraceae bacterium | reverse complement strand
TCAGAGGTATTAAGGGTGAGCCTATTTCAATTGGTAAGCTTGAGAGATTTGTAGCAGATTATGCAAGAGAGAATGGTATTAAGCCTGAAGGTGCTAAGGAAAAGAATGGCAAGAAAGTTGCTGTTATCGGTTCAGGCCCTGCAGGATTAACATGTGCTGGTGACCTTGCTAAGGCAGGATATGATGTAACTATTTTTGAAGCATTACATGAGCCAGGTGGAGTTTTAGTTTACGGTATTCCTGAGTTCCGTCTTCCAAAGAGTGCAGTAGTTGCTAAGGAAATTGAAAACGTTAAATCACTTGGTGTTAAGATTGAAACAAACGTTGTTATTGGTAAATCTACAACAATTGATGAACTTATAGATGAAGAAGGCTTTGAAGCTGTATTCGTAGGATCAGGTGCTGGTCTTCCTAAGTTTATGGGAATCCCAGGTGAAACAGCAAACGGCGTATTCTCTGCAAACGAATACTTAACAAGATCAAACCTTATGAAGGCATTTGATGATTCATACGATACACCAATCAGACCTGGTAAAAAGGTTGCAGTTGTTGGTGGTGGTAACGTTGCAATGGATGCTGCAAGAACAGCATTAAGACTTGGTGCAGATGTATCAATCGTATATAGACGTTCAGAGGAAGAACTTCCTGCAAGAGTTGAAGAAGTACATCACGCTAAAGAAGAAGGAATCAACTTTGAACTTCTTACAAATCCTGTTGAAATCCTTGTTGATGAGAATGGTTGGGTATCAGGACTTAAGTGTGTAAGAATGGAACTTGGTGAGCCTGATGAATCAGGAAGAAGAAGACCTGTTAAGGTTGAAGGTTCTGAGTTTGTTCTTGATGTAGACACAGTTATTATGTCTCTTGGAACATCTCCAAACCCACTTATTTCTTCTACAACAAAGGGCCTTGAAATTAATAAGAGACAGTGTATTGTTGCTGAAGAAGAAACTGGTAAAACAACAAAAGAAGGTGTTTATGCCGGTGGTGATGCAGTTACTGGAGCAGCTACAGTTATTCTTGCTATGGGTGCAGGAAAAGCAGGTGCAAAGGGAATTGATGAGTATTTAAAGAATAAGTAAAATTAAAGCCAGATATATACTTTATTTTTAATGAGAAATTTTAAGTGTATATCTGGCTGTTTTATTCAAACGAGCTTTATGAACATCGATATTTTATGTGTTGGAAAAATTAAAGAAAAGTACTTATCAGATGCTATTTCTGAATATTCAAAGCGTTTATCCAGATATTGTACACTTAAAATTATTGAAGTGGCTGATGAGAAAACCGATGAAAATGCTTCAGAAACGGCATGTGATAAAGTAAGAAGTCTTGAGGCTGAACGTTTAAAGAAATATATTAAAACAGGAGCCTACGTTATTACTTTAGAGATAGATGGGAAACAGCTTGATTCAGTTTCTTTTTCAAATTGTTTAAGTAAGCTGATGGTAGATGGGGTTAGTGATATCCAGTTTGTAATTGGAGGCTCAATTGGTTTACATAATTCTATTTCTGAACTGGCTAAAATGCATTTGAGTTTTTCTAAAATGACTTTTCCACATCAGCTAATGAGAGTGATTTTACTAGAACAGATTTATAGAGCATATAGAATAAAAAATAATGAACCTTATCATAAATGATTGGTTTTAATGGGTGTTACAAATAAGGGAGGTATTTTGTATGTTAATGGTTGATTTAATTAAAAAGAAACGTGATGGTCAGGAATTATCAACAGAAGAAATCAACTTTATCATAGAAGGCTATGTAAAAGGTGAAATACCAGATTATCAGGTTTCTGCTCTTATGATGGCAATTTTCTATCAAGGGATGAATGACAGGGAAACTGTTGATTTAACAATGGCCATGATGAATTCAGGAGATGTACTTGATTTATCAAAGATTGAGGGCGTTAAAGTAGATAAGCATTCTACAGGAGGAGTTGGAGATAAAACATCTCTTGTATTAACTCCAATGGTTGCAAGTCTTGGAATTCCTGTGGCTAAAATGAGTGGAAGAGGTCTTGGACATACAGGCGGAACAATAGATAAGCTTGAAAGCTTTGAAGGATTTTCTACATCAATTTCTACAGATAAATTTTTTGAAAATGTAAATAATAATAAAATATCTATAATGGGTCAGACTGCTAATTTAGCACCTGCAGATAAGCTTTTATATGCGTTAAGAGATGTTACGGCAACAGTTGATAATATGTCTTTAATTGCTAGCTCTATAATGTCAAAGAAATTAGCTGCTGGTGCAGATGCAATTGTTCTTGATGTTAAATCAGGAAGCGGTGCATTTATGAAAAATGATACTGATGCTAAAGCTCTTGCTGAAAAGATGGTATCAATTGGTAATATGGCAGGAAGAAAAACAAGAGCGGTTATTTCAGATATGGATCAGCCTCTTGGATTTGCAGTTGGAAATGCCCTTGAAGTAGTTGAAGCAATTAACACTTTAAAAGGACAGGGACCAGATGATTTGCTTGAACTTTGCTTAACTCTAGGTAGTCAGATGGTAATACTTGCAGGACTTTGCGATGATGAAGATACAGCAAGAAAAATGTTACTTGAAACTATTGAATCGGGTAAGGCACTTGATAAATTAGCAACATTTATTGAATCACAAGGTGGCAATAAAGAAGATGTTTATAATACAGAGAATCTCTTTAGAGCAACTATTTGCTACGAACTTCTTAGTGAGACAGATGGCTATGTAAAGGGCATCGAGTGCGAGGAAGTTGGAATGGCTTCATTACTACTTGGTGGTGGAAGACGTAGTAAAACTGATGAAATTGATTTATGGACAGGAATTATTTTAAATAAAAAAGTTGGAGATAAGGTTGAAAAGGGCGAGTGTATTGCTAAACTTTATGCTAACGATAATGCTAAACTTGAGCAGGCAAAGACAAGATTGTTTGATGCTTATTCGTTTAGCTCAGATCCTGTAAATAAAAACGTACTAATAAAAGAAATCATAAAATAAGGATATTTAGATGTCAGAAGCTATACTGGAAATTGAACCAAAACACGCAAAAAATATATGGGGACCTTTTGACTGTCATTTAAAGAAGCTTGAAAAAACTTTTCTTGTTTCAATAGTTGAAAGAGATGGTGCCATAAAAATAAATGGTTCGTTAGAAAACGTAAATAGAATAGAAAAAATATTGTTAGAGCTTCTTGAACTATCAAAGAGAGGTAATGAAATTACGGAACAGAATGTGAATTACGCTATGGATATGGCGTTTGAAGAAAAGAATAACGCACTTCTTGACATTGATGGTGATATTATTTGTCATACAATGAATGGAAAGCCAGTAAAACCAAAAACTCTTGGTCAGAAAGCCTATGTTGATGCCATTAGAAATAAAATGATTACCTTTGGCATTGGACCTGCCGGTACAGGAAAAACATACCTTGCTATGGCTATGGCAATTACTGCTTTTAAGAATGAAGAAGTTGGTAGAATAATTTTAACAAGACCTGCAATTGAGGCTGGAGAAAAGCTAGGATTCTTGCCAGGTGATTTGCAAAGTAAAATTGATCCATATTTAAGACCATTATATGATGCACTTTACCAGATTATGGGCGCTGATAGCTATTTAAAAAATGCTGAGAAAGGTCTTATTGAAGTAGCACCTCTTGCTTATATGAGAGGTAGAACTTTAGATAATGCCTATATTATTCTTGATGAAGCACAGAATACAACACCAGCACAGATGAAGATGTTTTTAACGCGAATCGGATTTGGGTCAAAAGTTGTTATTACTGGTGACAGAACTCAGAAAGACTTACCAAAGGATCAGGTATCAGGTCTTGATACAGCCATTAAAGTTTTGTCAAAAATTGATGATATTGCTTTTTGTACCCTTACAAGTCAGGACGTTGTAAGACATCCACTTGTACAAAAAATTGTTAAAGCGTATGAAGATTATGAATCAAAGTTAAATTCAAGGAATTCAAAGAAAAAATGAGCTACTATTTTGAAAGTGAAGTTGATATAAAAATAAATATAGGTATGGATATAGAGGAACTATTCAAACAATGTGCAGAAGCAGTTCTTGATGATGCAAAATGTCCATATGAATGTGAAGTAAACTTACTTCTTGTAGATAATGACAGCATTAAAGAAATAAATGCTGAGACAAGAGATATTGATAAAGCAACAGATGTGTTATCATTCCCTGCTAATGGTTTTGACGCACCAATAGACTTCGAAAATTTTAACGAGGATGATCTTGAGTTTAATCCAGAAACTGGTGAATTAATAATTGGTGATATAGTTATTTCTCAAGACAAAGTAATTTCTCAGGCAGAGGAATATGAACACAGTGTAAAACGTGAATTAGCTTTTTTAATTGTTCATAGTATGTTACACTTAATAGGTTATGACCATATCGAGGAATCTGAAAGAACAGTAATGGAAGATAAACAGAGACAGGTCATGGATATTCTAAATATTCATAGAGTTTAGTATAAATGGCAAATCAGAACAGAAAGAGCTCCAATTTTATAGTTCAGGGTGGAATTTTAGCAGTGGCTGGTGTTATCTCAAGATTCATCGGTCTTATTTATCGTGTCCCAATGCAGAGAACTATTGGCGACGCCGGTATGGGTTATTATTCTGCAGCGTTTCAGATATATTCACTTATGCTTTTAATTTCATCTTATTCACTTCCTGTAGCCGTTTCAAAGCTTGTGGCAGGGTATATTGGAAGAGGCCAGTATAGAAATGCAAAGAGAATTTATAAAGGTTCTCTTTTATTTGCGACTATAACTGGTGGTACAGCGTGTCTATTTGTATTCTTTGGAGCAGATTTCCTTGCTGGAACACTTATGAATCTTCCAAAATCTGCTGTTGCACTTCGAGTACTTGCACCAACACTTCTTGTAGTGGCATTAATGGGTGTTATGCGTGGGTATTTCCAGGGTATGGGCACTATGATGCCTACAGCCACATCACAGCTTATAGAACAGATTATTAACGCTATAATCAGTGTAGCTGCTGCAATATATTTATTTGAATATGGAAAAAGAGTAGCGGGAGTCTTAAGAGACGAAGAGTACTCAGCAGCATATGGTGCAGCTGGTGGTACTATGGGTACTTGTGCAGGCGCTTTCGCAGGATTAATTGTTTTACTTGTTATTTATCTTGCAAAGAAGAGGGCGTTTAACTATGAAGTAAGACATGATTCAAATAAGTCTACAGAAAGCTTCTTTAAAGTGTTTGCGGCTCTTGTACTTACAATACTTCCTGTAATATTAAGTACAACAATTTATAATATTTCAGATACTCTTGATCAGGGTATATTTAACCATGTAATGGAGGCAAAGGGACTAGGCAGTCTTAAAGCGGCTTATTGGGGTATTTATTCAACCAAATACAAAGTATTAACAAATGTTCCAGTTGCTCTTGCATCTGCAGTTTGTTCGTCAATGATGCCAAGCCTTACAGCAAGTATGGGTGGTGGAGACATTAAAGTTGCAAAGAGAAAAATTGGACTTGCAATGCGATTTACTATGATTCTTGCTATACCTTGTGCTATGGGACTTACTGTACTTGGAAAGCCAATTATTTCAATGCTTTTCGAAGGTGAAGTAGAACTTCCAGCAATGCTTCTTAAGATAGGCTCTGTTGCAGTTGTATTTTATTCAATGTCAACATTATCAAATGGTGTATTGCAGGGAATTGATAAATTAAATGTACCTGTTAGAAATGCTGCTATAGCACTTGTTCTTCATCTTGTGATTTTATATGTAGCATTAAATGAACTTAACATGGGACTTTATGGCGTTGTATTAGCCTGTGTTATGTTTGCATTTATAATGTGTGTTTTAAACTGGTTAAGTATTAAGAGATATATAAATTATAAACAGGAAATTACAAGAACGTTTATTATACCATTAGTTGCAGCACTAGTTATGGGTGGTGTGTGCTATGTGGCTAATTTACTTATTTCAAAAGTATTGTCACTTTCGATTTCTGTGGCAATCTCTATAGCCATTGGAGCTGTAGTATACTTCATTCTACTTATTAAGCTTGGTGGTGTTAGAGAAAAGGAAATAAGAAGCTTCCCAGGTGGTAACTTAATGGCAACTATAGCGAGACTGTTACACTTGTTATAATCAAATCATAAATTATGATACAACCTGATTACGTCCATTTTCTTTTCCGCGGTATAACTTCTTATCAGCAGATCTAATTAATGAACCAATATCGGCACCATTGTGGAATGATGAAACGCCAAGTGTAAGTGTAATATGAAGTGATGTAGTTTTATAGTTAAATTCATGAGTTTCAATCTGTGCTCGAATTCTTTCAGCAAGCTTTGTTGCTGTCTGTTTATCCTTATTTAAAATAATGAGGAATTCCTCGCCTCCCCAACGACCTACAATATCATTATCTCTGACTTCACTACTTACAACAGAAGCAACTTCTTTTAAGATGTAGTCGCCTGCGTCATGTCCATAAGTATCATTAACTGATTTGAAATGATCAATATCACACATAATAACCGAGAAGCCTTCTTCATCGTGATAATGCTCTTTGTATAACTGATCGAGATGTGAATCAATGCTTCGTCTATTTAATAAACCAGTAAGAGTATCGTATGACGCATATGTATCAAGAGTGATGTTTTCAGTAGCATATTTCTTCTGAATATAGTTAAATTCAAAAGAGAATAATAACGAAAATGAAAGAATCATAAAAAATGCAAAAAATGTATTTAAATATGTAAAATAATATTCGTATTTTGATATAACTGTTTTATGCATTATAGGTGGCACATTTTCTCCTGCAACTCTTACAACAAAATACAATATTGTAAGAAAAATACTTGATATAGCAGGAATTAAAATAGGATGCTTAAAGTCTTCTATAAATAATGCAATATAAAATGATATAGGAATCATACCAAACATGAATAACATGAATTTATAATCCCAACCAAGAAGAAGAGTACATAGTACTGAATGGAGAGGTACCTCAATCATACAAAAGAAGTATAGCTGCTTAAAACGCACTCCTTGTGCACATGACATGCCAAAAAACATATATCCAACAACAGATATTACGTTGTAAAAAGCCATTGGAAGATAATTAATTTTAACAAAGAAAATGAGATAGAAAAGATGCACAAGAGCGAAGCTTGTTCCCATAACAGCATATTTTCCATTTCGTTTAAATAGATCATGTTCTAATTCTGTAAATGAATCTTTATTCATAAGACGTTTCCTTATCTAAATGATGCTAATTTATTACTATATAGTATCATAAAGTGGATATAGTATCAATATACATGACAACATAAAGTGTCACATTCCGTTACATAAATGACAAAAATAGAGGCTGTATTATTTGTTTAATTTATCCAGAAATAGTGATATAATATTAACCATATTTTTGATAAAAAGGAGTAAATACTATGGGAATGACAATGACTCAGAAAATCCTTGCAGCCCATGCGGGATTAAAAGAAGTTACAAAGGGACAACTGATAGAGGCTAATCTTGATCTAGTTCTCGGAAATGACATTACAACACCAGTTGCTATTCGTGAAATGGATAAGATGAATACAGATGGCGTTTTTGCAAAGGATAAGATTGCCCTAGTAATGGATCATTTTATTCCTAATAAAGATATTAAGTCAGCTGAGAACTGCAAATGTGTAAGAGAATTTGCATGCAAGCACGAAATTGAAAACTATTTCGATGTAGGTAAGATGGGAATCGAACATGCACTTTTACCTGAACAGGGACTTACTGTTGCTGGCGATGCAATAATTGGTGCTGACTCACATACATGTACATACGGTGCTCTTGGTGCTTTCTCAACAGGTGTTGGTTCTACAGATATGGCTGCAGGCATGGCTACAGGTAAAGCATGGTTTAAAGTTCCAGGCGCCATTAAGTTTAATATCGTAGGTAAGCCATCACAGTGGGTTAGTGGTAAAGATGTAATTCTTCACATTATCGGAATGATAGGTGTTGATGGTGCCTTATATAAATCAATGGAATTTGTTGGTGAAGGTATAAAATATCTTTCAATGGATGACAGATTTACAATTGCAAATATGGCAATTGAGGCTGGCGGTAAGAATGGTATTTTCCCAGTTGATGAACTTGCTATAAAGTATATGGAAGAACATAGCAAGCGTCCTTATACAATTTATGAAGCAGATGAAGACGCTGAATATGATGAGGAGTATACAATTGATTTATCTACACTTAAGTCAACTGTTGCATTCCCACATCTTCCTGAGAATACAAAAACAATTGATGAAATTACTGAAAAGGTATATGTTGATCAGTCTGTTATTGGTTCATGTACAAATGGAAGACTTGATGATTTAAGAATTGCAGCTAAAATTCTTGAAGGCAAGAAGGTTAATGATAAGGTTAGATGTATTATTATACCTGCAACTCAACAGATTTATCTTCAGGCTATGGAAGAGGGACTTTTAAAGATATTTATTGAAGCAGGTGCTATTGTTTCTACTCCAACATGCGGACCATGTCTTGGCGGTTATATGGGCATTCTTGCAGCTGGAGAAAGATGTATTTCTACTACAAATAGAAACTTTGTAGGTAGAATGGGACATGTTGATTCAGAAGTATACCTTGCGAGTCCAGCCGTTGCAGCAGCAAGCGCAATTACAGGATATATTACAGCACCATAAATTGATTATATTAGGAGAATAAATAAATGAAAGCAAATGGAAAAGTTTATAAATACGGAGATAATGTTGATACAGATGTAATTATTCCTGCTAGATATCTTGCAATTCAGGATAAGAAGGAACTTGCAGAACACTGTATGGAAGATATTGATAAAGATTTTGTTAAGAAAGTAAATAAGGGTGACCTTATTGTGGCTGGTAAGAACTTTGGATGTGGATCAAGCCGTGAGCATGCTCCAATTGTAATAAAGGAAGCTGGAGTAAGCTGCGTAATTGCTGAAACATTTGCAAGAATATTTTACAGAAATGCAATTAATATTGGACTTCCTATTATTGAATGTAAGGAAGCTTCAGAAGATATTAAGGATGGCGATGAAGTATCTATAGATTTTGATAGTGGTATTATTACAAATAATACAACTGGAAAAGAGTACAAGGGACAGCCATTCCCAGAATTCATGCAGAAGATTATTGAAGCAGAAGGACTTGTAAATTACATTAATAAATAAAAATAGTCTTCACAATATCCACAAGATATGGTATCATTGAATTGATTTTGGGATAAATATTGCAAATGATTTGGGGAAGTCATTTGTGATTTGTGTTTATTTATGATTAATGAGGGCAAAAATGAATAAGGTTGAAAAAGCGATTGAGCTGTTGTCAGCAGGTGCTGATGTCACAAAGCTTGATGCCAGTGTTCTTATGGATGCTAAGCTGGAGCTTGAAAGACAGATGGTCGAACTTAAGATGATGCAGGATCGGTTTAATAATGAAATGGAAGTCAAAAAGAGAAATTTTGATGCCAGTGTTCAGTTATTTAACATGAAGTGGAGTCTCTTAGAAGAGGAGACAAGACGACTTGCTGATGAATCGGCCAGAGCTGAAAAACGTAAACAGTTCTTCGACAGAGTTCATACATACCAGACAGAAGAAAAGCATTATGATAATGTGGTTAATGCTGAACTCTTCTTTAAGGGAGTTGCTTCTCCACAGGCACTTAGGAAAAGATATAAAGATCTTATCAAGATATATCATCCTGATGCTGAGTGCGGAGACAAGCAGATTGTGCAAGAGATTAACAGAGAATATGCTAATCTTAAGCATGCAATGGTAGATTAAAATTTATATGAATAAATATGATTTAATTCCGACGAGTGCAGCAGTGATTGTTGCACTCGTTTGGTTTATTGTAAGTTTAATATTTTCTTCTAATGGCGAGAGGGCAGATATTTATTTAAATAATACCCTTATTGAGTCATTGGACTTAAGTGTAGAAAGAGATGGTAGTGTTATTTCTGATGGTAACACTCTTTTAAGCTACAATATTTCTGGTGGAAAGATTGATGTTACAAGTGCTGATTGTGAAGATAAGCTGTGTGTTCATCAAAAACCAATATCTAAAAATGGAGAGAATATTGTTTGTCTTCCACAGAAAATAGTCATTACTATTAATTCAGATACTAAAAGTGGTGAGTTTGATGGATTCACAAATTAAAACAAGGAAAATTGCATATTTAGGGCTATTAGTATCACTTGGAATGATTTTTTCCTATGTTGAAAGTCTTCTTCCATTTAACTTTGGAATCCCTGGAGTGAAGCTTGGTATTGCAAATATTGTAACTGTGCTTACTCTATACCTTTATTCATATAAAGAGGCATACATTGTATCTGTGTTACGCGTTATGCTTATGGCACTGCTTTTTGCAAATCTTTTTTCTCTAATATACAGTTTATGCGGTGCCCTTATTAGTTTAAGCATGATGATACTTGCTAAACGATTTAATAAACTAAGCATAGTGGGTGTAAGTATAGTTGGTGGGGTATTTCATAATATTGCTCAGCTATTTATAGCTGTAATCATTGTTAATCAGTTAAAAATTTCTTATTATGGACCTATTCTTATTATGTCTGGACTTTTTACAGGAGCTATTGTTGGTTTTATTGCTTCAATGATGAAAAATAAGTTGAAACATATGTTCGATTATGGTAATCTATGAATAGATTAGTTTTTGGGGGATAAATAATGATCGGATTTTTAAGGGGAGAGATAGACTCTATATATGAGGACAGAGTTGTTCTTGATGTTAATGGCGTAGGATATAATGTATTTATGCCATATTCACATATTGAAATGCTTCCTGGCAGAGGTAGTCAGGTTAAAGTATATACATTTCTTAATGTAAGAGAAGATGCCATGCACTTGTATGGCTTTTCTACTAAAGATGATCTCGATTTTTTCAAGTTATTAATTCAGGTAAATGGAATTGGCCCAAAAGGAGCACTACAGCTCATGTCATTTATGGGTTCTGATAATATTAAATTTGCAATAATGTCATCAGATGCTAAAAGTATATCAAAGGCTCCAGGAATAGGAGCAAAGACGGCTCAGCGTATTATTCTTGATCTTAAGGATAAGGTTGATTTAATTGATACTTTTGAACATAAACTAATGGATAGTTCGGAAAGTACAGCTGGTATGTCGGATGCAATGGCTGAAGCGGTTGAAGCATTAGCAGCACTGGGATATGCTAAGAAGGATGCATTAAAGGCAGTTAAAGATACAGGATTAGCCGAAGATGCTCAGGTTGAAGATATACTTAAAATGGCTTTAAGAAACATTGCGAGGATATAGTGATTTATGCCAAAACGAATGATTGAGACTAATTTAACTGAAGAAGATATAAGCATTGAAACTACATTACGACCAATGACTTTTGATAAATATATTGGTCAGGAAAAATGTAAATCTAATTTAAAGGTATATATAGAAGCTGCCAAAAAGCGTGGGGATGCTTTGGATCATGTTTTATTTTATGGCCCACCTGGACTTGGTAAGACAACTCTTGCTGGAATTATTGCAAATGAAATGGGCGTTAAAATGAAAACTACAAGCGGCCCTGCAATAGAAAAACCAGGAGAAATTGCAGCTATACTTCAAACCCTTAATGAAGGTGACCTTTTATTTATTGACGAAATACATCGACTTAATCGTCAGGTTGAAGAAATTCTATATCCGGCAATGGAAGATTTTGCAATTGATATTATGGTTGGACAGGGCCCTACAGCTAAATCTATAAGGCTTGATTTGCCAAAATTTACACTTGTTGGTGCTACTACAAGAGCTGGATTATTAACTGCGCCACTTCGTGACAGATTTGGGGTAATTCATAAACTTGAATTTTATACACCTGATGAGCTTAGTAAGATTATTACTAATTCTGCTATTAAACTTGGTATAGAAATTGATAAAGAAGGCGCATATGAATTAGCTAGAAGATCTCGTGGAACGCCACGTCTTGCAAACCGATTATTGAAACGTGTTAGAGATTTTGCTCAGGTACGTTTTGATGGTGATATTACAAAGGATGTTGCTGTTAATGCCCTTGATCTTATGGACGTTGATAAAATGGGACTTGACTATGTTGATAGGAATGTAATTCTTACAATCATTGAAAAGTTTGCTGGAGGTCCAGTGGGACTTGATACAATTGCTGCAGCAATTGGTGAAGACTCAGGTACAATAGAAGATGTATATGAACCTTATCTTATTCAGAATGGTTTTATAAATAGAACACCAAAGGGAAGAGTTGCAACAGAGATTGCATATCGTCATTTTGGCATTGAATAATAGCCTGATAAAGTATATAATTTTAGGGGTATTAGCTTAAGAAAGGTTTCAAGTTATGACATCTAGAAATGATTGTGAAGTAGTTATCGGCGGAAAAGTTATTACACTTAGCGGAAGCGAAAGTGAAGAATATATGCAGAAAGTTGCCGGATATTTAAACGGCAAGCTTCAGGAATTTAATAGTACAGATGCTTTCAGACGACAGCCTCTCGAAATGCAGAGTATTCTTGTTCAGCTTAATATTGCGGATGATTATTTTAAAGCAATGGACCAGATTAAAGCTTTACAGGATGAAATAGAAATGAAAGATAAGGAATTGTATGATTTAAAACATGAACTTATTACATCACAGATTAAGCTTGAGTCAAAAGATAAAATGATTAAGAGCTATCAAGATGATTTTTCAAAGAAAAAGTAGTGTACAGGCTGTCGTTAGACAGCCTTTTTAGTTATTATGATAAAACCAGAATTACTTTCTCCATGTGGAGACTACAATTGTTTTTTAAGTGCAATTAATGCAGGGGCAGACGCTGTTTATTTAAGTTCGGAAAAATTTGGAGCAAGAGCATATGCAAAGAATTTTACCGAAGATGAAGTAGTATCAGCAATTGATTATGCGCATTTAATGGGTGCAAAGGTATACCTTACAGTAAATACCCTTGTGAAAAATAAAGAAATAGAAGATATATATGAAACCCTACTTCCATTTTATAAAGCTGGTCTTGATGGCGTTATAGTACAGGATATTGGTGTAATTTCATATATATCAAAACACTTCCCAGGTTTAGATGTTCATGCAAGCACTCAGATGGCTATTACTTCAAAGGAAGGTGTCAATTTCCTTAAGAATATTGGCGTTACAAGAGCAGTTTTAGCCAGAGAACTTTCTTTAAAAGAAATATCAGATATCTATGATGAAACTGGAGTAGAGCTTGAATGTTTCGTTCATGGCGCATTATGTTATTCGTACTCAGGTAAATGTCTTTTTTCATCATTAATTGGTGGTAGATCAGGAAACAGAGGCAGGTGTGCTGGTTCATGCAGGCAACCATATAATGGTAAATATCTTCTTAGTACAAAAGATATATGCTGTCTTAAGCTTATTCCAAAGCTGTGTGAAGCAAATATAGCATCTTTTAAAATTGAAGGTCGAATGAAGAGCCCTGAGTATGTTGCAGGTGTGACAGGTATATACAGAAAGCACATTGACAGATATTTTGATTTAGTAGAAAAACATGGTGTTAGTAAAGCAGCAGAATTATTTGTATCAGATAAAACACTTGAGGAAGATTACAATACATTAATAAAGCTCTATACAAGAAGTGGTAACTCTGATGGTTATTATTTCAAACACAATGATAGAGATATGATAACTCTCAGCGATGCAAGCTATACTTCAAGTAATGAAGAGTTAAGAGACGAAATATTTAAACAGTACATTTGTGAGAAAAAAATTCCAGTATATGCATTTGTATCAATGCATGAAGGATTAGACGCAATGCTCTCACTATCAACAGATAATGCATCTGTTACTGTATATGGTGGTACTATTCAGAAGTCTATTCAAAAGCCATTAGCTATTTCTGATATAGAAAAACAGTTACACAAAACAGGAAATACTGCGTTTACAATTTCAGATATTCAATATGATGTTGAAGATAACATTTTCATGAGAATAAGTGAAATTAATGAGCTTAGACGAAATGCTTTTGATAGCTTAAAGGAAGAAATATTAAAGCAATACAGAAGGAATACGCCGCTAGCTAATGCTATTAGTGAAAATAAGGTAAAAAAGATCTCAGCGTATGAGCATAGGCTTATGTGCGAAATTACGGATATAGGGCAGCTTGATGCTGTTATTAAATCAGATGATGTTACAGGTATTTATATTCCGCTTAGCCTATTAATAAAAAATAATCATAAAAACATAATTGATAAGGTTAAAGCATCGAATAAGAAATTATATTTAAAATTTCAGTCTGTAATTAGATATAACTATCTTGAGAAGAATAAAGGCTTCATTAAGGAACTATTATGCTATACAGATGGTGTACTTATAGATAATTATGAACTGATTTATTTCTTAAAAGAAATAGGTTATACGAAGGATATAATTGGTGATATACATCTTTATGCACTAAATTCATACGCAAAAACAGAGCTTTCTCAGGCTGGTATTATTAGATGTACAGTTCCTGTGGAATTAAACAAAGGTGAGGTATTATCAGCAGATTATACTGGGGATGAGCTGATTGTATATGGTCGACTTCCTATGATGATTTCTGCGCAGTGTATTAATAATACATTAAATGGATGCGATAAAAAAACAAAGTGCTATACATTAAAGGATAGAATGGGAGCAGAGTTTATTGATATTAATGATTGCACATTCTGTTCAAATACTGTATACAATAGTGTTCCGTTATCTTTACATGGTGAAGCTGATACAATTGAAAGAATTAATCCATATTCATTACGTGTTATTTTTACAGATGAATCAGCTGATGAGATTGAAAATATTATAAAAGGATTTTCGTTATATACATATAAAACTGGAAATAAACCTTGTAAGGAGTTTACAAGAGGACATTTCAACAGAGGAGTACTTTAGTGCATATTATTTTTACAGAAATATCTAAATACATAATTACGATATTTATGGCATTATATGCATTTTCCTGCTTTAATGTTTTTAGATATAATTCTGAGATAAAAAGAAAATACATATATTTCAGACAGAATTTGTATATGCTTGCCATATATACAATTACTTTTATTGTACTTGTTTTAAGGTATAAGGATCCAAAGTATTTGTATTTTTATTTGGCGTCAATGACCTTTGTTGTTCTTGTAATTAATATCAGTAAGATTTTTTATTCTAAGGCTAATAGACTGATTATTAACAATATGTGTATGCTTTTATCGATTGGCTTCATGATGCTTGCACGTCTATCTTTTGATAAAGCAGTAAGGCAGTTTATTATTGCCGTTTTCTCAATTGTTATAACAGCATTAATCCCATACATTATTGGACGAGGACCATTTTTCTCAAAGTTTTCATGGCTATATGCAATATCTGGTTTATTTGCGCTTATTGTTGTGCTTTTGTTTTCAGTTACGACCTTTGGTGCTAAGATAAGCTTCACAATATTTGGAATATCATTTCAGCCATCTGAGTTTGTAAAAATTATTTTCATTTTTGCTATATCAGGATTTTTGGCAAAATCCACGAACTTTAAAAATGTTGTTTTGACAACTATTATTGCAGGTATACATGTCATAATACTTGTATTATCAAAGGATCTTGGCGGTGCTGTAATATTTTTTGTTGTTTATTTATCAGTCCTTTATGTGGCAACATGTAATATCTTATATTTTGGTGCTGGATTATTATCAGGTTCAGCAGCGGCAGTTATTGGATATAAGTTATTTCCTCATGTTAGAGTAAGAGTAAAGGCATTTCTTGATCCAATTGGAACAATTGAAACTGCAGGTTATCAGATTGCCCAGTCGCTATTTGCCATAGGAACTGGAGGGTTCTTTGGAATGGGCTTAGGTGGTGGAGCACCACAAAAGATTCCAGTTGTTGCAGCGGATTTCATTTATGCCGCAATATGTGAGGAATTCGGAGTATTCTTTGGAATATGTCTTATTCTAGTGTGCGTCAGCTGTCTTGTGATGTTTCTAAATATTGCAATGCGATTTACAAATAAATTTTATAAATATGTTGCAGTGGGCCTGGCGACTTTGTATGGATTCCAGGTGTTCTTAACAATTGGTGGAGTTACAAAGTTCATTCCTTTAACTGGGGTAACGCTACCTCTTGTAAGTTATGGTGGAACATCTGTACTTGTTACTATAGTAATGTTTTCAATAATTCAGGGATTATATATTTCTGTGCGTAATGGAATAAATTTTGAATGATATGGGAATGATATCTAAAGTATTTGAAAAAATTAAATCAAAGCGTGATTTATCTGGTAATAAACAGATTATTCAGCTTACATATATTTTTGTAGGCTTATTTCTAATGCTTATAGTATATATTTCTTTATTTGTTGCAAGAGACAGCATGGAAATAATTAATAATACATATAATAAGCGTGAGGAATTATTTACAGAGAGAATTATTAGGGGAAATATATTATCAAGAAATGGCGATGCCTTAGCTTATACAGACAGTATCCCTGGCATGGAAGAAAAAAGAATATATCCGTATGCTAACGCCTTTTCACATGTTGTTGGATTCTTTGGAAATGGTAAGATGGGCATTGAAAATACTCAGAATTTCATGATGCTAAAATCTAACAACAATATTTCAGAGAGAACATACAATGATTTAAATGGTATTAAAAATAGAGGTGACAGTGTAGTAACAACACTTGATACTAATGCTCAGCTTGCAGCAGCAAATGCCCTTGATGGATATAAAGGCGCAGTAGTAGTAATTAACTGTGAAACTGGTGAAATTGTTACTATGGTTTCAAAACCAGATTTTGATCCAAATGATATTAAAGAAATATGGAATACTATCAATAATGATAGTGAAAATTCACCACTTCTTAACAGGGCAACTCAGGGATTATATCCTCCCGGTTCAACCTTTAAGATTGTTACAGCTCTCGAATACATTAAAGAATATAGTGATTATAATGATTATACCTTTGATTGTAAGGGTTCATTTGCCTTTGACGGGTCAGTAATTAACTGTTATCATGGATTAAGTCATGGTACAGTAGGGTTTGATAAATCATTTGCGAAGTCATGTAACTCATCCTTTGCGAATATTACTACAAAACTTGACAGGGAAAAATTTAGGGCAACGTGTCAGGAGCTACTTTTTGGAGAAGAGCTTCCATGCCCACTTCATAATGAAAAGAAGAGCTTTGTGCCTATTAATGAAAAATCTTCAACGGATGAGCTTTTACAGACTGGTATTGGACAGGGTAATACAGGTATTACACCATATCATATGTGCCTAATTTCGTGCGCAATTGCCAATAAAGGCATGCTTATGGAGCCAATGCTTATATCTGAAGTGAGATCATCAAATGGTGACCTCGTAAAGAAATATTCAAGCAAAGAATACAAACGTATCATGGGTGTTGATGAGGCCGATGAAATGAAACATCTTATGCGAGAAGTTATTATTGATGGTACTGGTTCAAGGATAAATGACACATCATTATATACAGCCTATGGAAAGACTGGTTCTGCAGAATATAGTCTTGATAAGACAAAGTCTCATGCGTGGTTTACAGGTTTTGCAGAAACAGATAAGGAAAAACTTGCAATAGCTGTTATAATAGAAGCAGGTGGCTCTGGCGGAGAAAAGGCAGTGCCTGTAGCTAAAAGCGTTTTTGACGCATATTTTATGAAATAGAGGAAAAGAATGAGTGAGGCAGTTAGCTGCGGTGGCGTAGTAATTCATCGTGGTAAAATATTGTTACTGTATAAGAATATTCATAACAGATATGAAGGCTGGGTTTTACCAAAAGGAACTGTTGAAAAGGGCGAGAGCTTTGAGCAGACAGCCCTTAGAGAAGTAAAAGAGGAGTCTGGAGTTAAGGCCGAGATTATTAAGTTCGTTGGAACAAGCAACTATTCATTTTCAGTTTATGATGAGAATATAAATAAAGAAGTGCACTGGTATCTGATGGTAGCTGATAATTACGATAGTAAACCACAGAGAGAAGAATTCTTTATGGATTCGGGATACTATAAATACCATGAAGCATATCACTTACTAAAGTTCCAGAATGAAAAGAATATTTTGGAAAAGGCATATAATATATATCATGCTATGAAACGAGATGGAACTTTTCCTTGGAAATAAAAAACACCATTTAAAATGGTGTTTTTTTAATATCTGTTTTATATTAGCTGCGCTATTGATAACTGCTTTTCTTTGGATAAATCTATATACATTCCTGAATCGCTCATAACCATTGGTCTTGATAATGAATGATTATTTATGAGAACAACCTTACATATTGTGCCATCGTTTAGCTGTACCTCTTTGCCAATGTATTCATCAACAATTCTTTTTCTGAATGTAAGATAGTATTCAGTATCGTATTTACCAAAACCATCACGCTCAAGTATTTCTACAACCTTGAATGGACAAAGTGGCTCTCTGTATGAACGATAGCTTGTCATGGCTTCGTATGCATCAAGAATTGCAATTATTTTTGCAAATTTATTTATTTTTTCTTCAGTAATCTTTTGTGGATAACCAGAACCGTCACATCTTTCGTGATGCATAAGAGTAGCAAGCTTAATGTTAGGATCCAAATTAATATTCTGAAGAAGTGAGTATCCAAGGACTGGATGCTTTTTCATTGTATCGAATTCTTCATCAGTAAGTTTGCCCTGTTTAAATATTATTTCCTTAGGAACAAGGAATTTACCTATATCATAATAGAATCCACAAAGGATAAGAAGCTTTTTCTCTTCTTCATCAAGTCCAAACCAGCTTGCA
The DNA here is from genome assembly GCA_030531435.1 of Lachnospiraceae bacterium. Lineage (GTDB taxonomy): Bacteria > Bacillota > Clostridia > Lachnospirales > Lachnospiraceae > UBA2868. The sequence continues at coordinate 64,005 of JAUNNN010000004.1, read as the reverse complement.
GTGTAGTTACAAATAAGTGCAACATTAAGTCCGTGAGCGAAGAGGAAATCCTTGTCCTCTGTACCAAGAACTGAAAGCATATCAAGCATTGTGGTTTTGTGGCCAATTAGTGGTTTTGTAATGTTATCAATGATTCCAAGAAGGTCATCATTGTTAATTGGTGCCTTATTATAGACTAAAAACTCAACAGAAACTTTGTAAGCTGTAAAGTTTTCAAAATACAGCTCATTAAATTTTTCAAAGGCTTTACTTTTTTTGACTTTGTCAAAGTAGCTTGATGCATAATCCTCAGCTTCCATAATATTTACACAATAAATGGAATTGAGCTTGATTTTCTCGATAAGTATTTTATCAAGCTTGATGCCTTTTCTTATGATGACATGTCCTCGATTATCGAGAACGTCTTCTGCAAGTTCCATACCAGGCTTAAGAGCTGGTGTTGCAATGAGTTCCATTTTATCCCCCTATATACGTTGACATAACGTCACTTTAAGTATAATTCCTTTATATGTATTGTCAAGAAAAAAATATACAATTATTCCACAATATATGGTATTATTACTGATATATGATTACATATTCTGATAATTTATATCTTACAGATAAAACAAGAAAGAAAATTGATAAGATTAAGCAGAAAATAGACACTAGGTCTGGCATGATAGGTACTGTTATTATTGCCTTATCACAAAATGAAAAGGATGTGTTTGAACTGCTTTCTGCACATGTGTTTAAAGGTAGTATTTCTACAAGGCGTGATGTGCATATTATAGGCGTCGCTGAAAATAAAGAGGCAGCCATGAGTCTTGTAGCAGATATGACTGAGGAATATTTGAGTTATATTGAAGGACTTAATGAAAATGACTCACGTATAACAATGCGAGAGTATTTTATAAAGAAATGCAGATAATATGACAGTTTTTTTACTGATATTAAAAATAATCGGGATAACATTACTTGTTATTATTTCACTGATTTTACTTATTCTCCTTGCAATATTATTTGTCCCGTTAAGGTATAAGATTAAAGGACATAAAGGCAAGGCAGATGGGGACATTCTTGCTGAAGTAAAAGTTACATGGCTTCTTCATTTTCTGAATATATTAGTCAGATATAGGGATGAATTGTTTTACAGGGTGAGAATTACCCTAATTACTATTAAGTCTAGTGTAGAAAAAGAAAAAAAGAGAAGGCGTAAGGTTAGAACTAAAAAAGAAAAACCTAAAAAAGAAGAGTCAAAAACAGAACACAAACAAATTGAAGAAAAGAAAGATGACGAACTAGAAGAAACTATAAATTCTTACGAATCAGAAATTTCAGAACAGTCAATATATGAAGTGACTACTTCAGAGCATAAGATAGATACAGAAGAAATTCCTGATGAGTCGGATGATAAATTAAGCTTCTTTGAAAAAATAGAGAAGTTCGTCAATGCAGTAATAGATTTTATTGTAAGTATTGATAATCGTATAAAAGAAGCTGCTTGCAAAGTTAAAGATATGTATGAAAATATTGAATACTATTCAAACTTTGTAAATGATGAAAAAAATAAGGAAGCGCTTTCTTTTGTATTAGATGAAGTATCAAAAGTTTTAAAAAACATAAAGCCAAGAAGATTTAAAGGATATTTCCATTTTGGGTTTGATAATCCAGAAACAACAGGTAAGGTATTTTCAATACTTGGAATATTGTATCCGGTGATTCAGGATAAAATAGAAATTGATGGTACTTTTGATGAAGAGGTTTTAGAAGGCGATTTGATGCTTTCTGGAAGAATTACAGTATTTGTAATAATAAAAGTAGCTTGGAAGTTATATTTTAATAAGAATTTAAGAAGGGCACTTAAGGAGTTTAAACGGGAGGATTAATAAATGGCAGATAATTTTAATGATATTGTAAAAACAATGGTAAATGGTATGGATGAATTTTTATCATCCAAAACAGTTGTTGGAGAACCTACAATTGTTGGAGATACAATTCTTGTGCCATTTGTTGATGTGGCTTTTGGCGTAGGCGCTGGAAACTTTAAAAAGGACGGAAAGGATAATAGCGGTGGTGGTTTATCTGGTAAGATGACACCAAGTGCAGTTCTTGTTATCACAAAAGGTACAACAAGACTTATTAATATTAGAAATCAGGATAATGTTGGTAAGATTCTTGATATGATTCCAGATATTGTGAATAAAGTTGCTGAAAAGAAGAATGTTAATATTTCTGATGAGGATGCAATTAGCGCAGCATTAGATGAATAAATAATAGAAATAAAAAAACAGCCTAACGGCTGTTTTTTTATATTTTGGAATTAAGCTCTTTCTACTGCGTTAGACTTTAAGCATCTAGAACAAACATGCATTGTCTTAGGTGTTCCGTTTACAACAGCTTTAACCTTTCTAACGTTTGCAAAGAACATTCTGTTTGATCTTCTGTGTGAATGAGATACGTTATTACCGAAGTGAACGCCTTTTCCACATACATCACATTTTGCCATATTATTAACACCTCCTTGGGTTTGAATCGCATTATAATACCGTAAACACGGTCACAACGAAAGATATTTTATCAGATAAAATAAAGTAATGCAACACTTTTTAAAATTTCTTTTATTTTTAAGAAAATAATAGTATAATATTATCGGTTTTCCATAAATATAAAAAGGAGGGACTAGGTTATGAAGGGATACGTAAATACAAGTGTTGAAAATGTAAGCATTGATACTGATGTAATTGCGCAGTATGCAGGCACAGTTGCAGTTGAATGTTTTGGAATAGTTGGAATGGCTTCTGTCAATGTTAAAGACGGCCTTGTTAAGTTACTTAAGAAAGAGTACATCACACACGGAATTAATGTTTCTGTTTATGATAATAAGCTTATACTTGATTTCCATGTAATCGTTGCATATGGAGTTAGTATTATGGCTGTTTCCGATAACCTTATTAATAATGTAAAATATAAGGTTGAAGAATTTACTGGATTAAATATTGAAAAGATTAACATATACGTTGAAGGCGTACGTGTCATTGATTAGGAGGATTTAAAGTGGCAACTACTAAAATCGATGCTTCGATGCTTGCTAAGATGTTTTTAGCGGGAGCTAATGCATTAGAGGCTAAGAAAGAATGGATCAATGAGCTGAATGTATTCCCTGTACCTGATGGAGATACTGGTACAAATATGTCGCTCACAATTATGTCTGCTGCAAAGGAAGTTTCAGAACTTCCAGAAGATGCAACACTTGAAATGCTTTCAAAGGCTATTTCATCTGGTTCTCTTCGTGGAGCACGTGGTAATTCGGGCGTAATTTTATCTCAGCTTATTAGAGGATTTACAAAAGTAATTAAGACTGAATCCGAGCTTGATGTGACAATTCTTACAAATGCAACACAGAAAGCTGTTGAAACAGCATATAAAGCTGTTATGCAGCCAAAGGAAGGAACAATCCTTACTGTTGCAAAGGGCGCTGGAGATAAGGCAATTGAACTTATTACAGAAACAGAAGATATTGAAGTGTTCATGGGACAAGTTATTGAACACTGTGAATATGTATTATCAAAGACTCCTGACATGCTCCCAGTTCTTAAAGAGGCTGGTGTTGTAGACTCAGGTGGACAGGGCCTTGTAGAGATACTTAAGGGTGCATATGATGCTCTTCTTGGTAAAGATGTTGACTACAAGTTAGCATCAGCTGATGAAGAAAAGAAGGAAGAAGCAACTGTTAAGTACGCTTATAATACAGCTTTCGATATCATTGTAAGTAATGTATTTAATGCAAAAAATGAGCAGGACTATAAGATTTTCCTTGAGTCTATTGGTGATAATTCTTCATGTGAGTCAAATGGAAATATTGTATCTGTTAAGGTTAGCACAAATGATCCTGGATTAGTTCTTCAGAAGGCTATGACATATGGTGCTCTTGACAATATTAATATTAAGAATGTAAAAGCAAACTCAGCTAACACAGAAGAAACAGAGTGCGGCAAATGCGCTGAAGAAAATAAAGAAGCAGCTCCTTCTGAAGAAAAGACTGAAAAGAAGGAAGAAAAGCCTGTATTTACAGAGCCAGCAAAGCCAATGGGATTTATTTCAGTATCTGTTGGCGAAGGTATGGACGCTATCTTTAAGGGACTTGGTGTTGACTACATTATTTCAGGCGGTCAGACAATGAACCCTAGTACAGATGATATGCTTGTAGCAATTAATAATGTAAATGCAGAAACAGTATTTATCTTACCTAACAATAAGAACATTATTCTTGCTGCAAATCAGGCACAATACCTTGTTGAAGATAAAAAGGTTATTGTTATACCTACAAAGACAGTTGCACAGGGTATAACAGCACTCATTAATTTCATGCCTGATGATTCACCAGAAGATAATGAAGCTGTTATGAACGAAGAAATCAAAAAAGTTAAAACTGGTCAGGTAACATACGCTGTTAGAGATACTTCAATCAGTGGTATGGAGATCAAGCAGGGTAATATAATGGGTATCGGTGATTATGATATTCTTGCAGTTGGTTCAATTGTTGAAGACACAGCAATGGAAATGCTTGCAAAGATGATTGATGATGACTCAGAACTTGTAAGCGTATACTTTGGTGAAGAAGTAGATGAAGATGCAGCGAATGATCTTGTTGCTGAAATCGAAGAAAAGTATCCAGATGTTGATGTTGAGTGCCACAGCGGTGGACAGCCAATTTACTATTACATTATTTCTGTAGAATAAGCTTTTAATATGGATTTTATTAGTATTAATAATTTAAAAGGAATCGGAGAAAAGACTGCCGGGCTTTATAATAAGCTCGGCATATTTTCTTATGAAGATCTTCTGTATTATTTCCCAAGAGATTATATGGAGTATTCAGAACCAAAATCTGTTTCCATGTCAGAGCCTGGAGAAATAGTTGCGATAAAGGCTAAGGTAGTTAAGAGACCATTAATGAGAAGGGCAGGCAAACTTCAGATAGTTTCAGCTATGCTTCAGACAGATTCGGATGTCATAACTGCTGTTTGGTTTCATATGCCATATCTTACAAAGTCTCTTCATCCAGGGGAAGAATATATATTTAGAGGACTATTAGAAGTAAAGGGCAGCTCATACCATTTTGAACAGCCTGTTATTTTTGATACAGAAAAATATGAGGCACTCCTTAATACACTGCAGCCTATATATCCCCTTACAAAAGGAATAACGAATCAGGCAATTACAAAATCTGTTAAGACACTTATGTCTGATTCAAGGTATAAATATCTGGAATTAAAATGCCCAGACGAAAAAAGGGATGAAGTTTTTGAGGCAATTGAAGAAATACATTTCCCTAAAAATTTTGATTCTTTGGTTAAGGCGAGAAAATATCTTGTATATGATGAATTTTTCTTATTTATATTAAGGCTTAGATTACTTAGAAATGATAATGAACGTTTAAAGAATAATTTTAATATTATTCCAACTGCATATACAAAAAGACTTATTGAAAGTCTTCCATACGAATTAACTGGGGCCCAGAAAAAGGTCTTTGCTGAAATAGAAGATGATTTGTGCAAAGATACATCAATGTCACGTCTTGTACAGGGGGATGTTGGGTCTGGTAAAACAGTTATTGCAATTTTGGCTGCAATACAGGTTTGTATGAGTGGTTATCAGACTGCACTTATGGCACCAACTGAAATACTTGCTACTCAGCATTTTGAATCAATAGTAAAAATGTTTAATGAGTACAATATCCCAATAAAACCAGTGTTGCTTACTGGTTCAATGTCTGCAGCAAGAAAGAGAGAAGTATATGCACAGATTGAATCAGGAGAAGCCGGTATTGTTATTGGAACTCATGCGCTTATTCAGTCGAAAGTTATTTATAAAAATCTGGCACTTGTAATTACAGATGAGCAGCATCGTTTTGGCGTAAGACAAAGGGAAACACTTACTATGAAAAACGAGCTTGATAATCCACATGTTCTTGTTATGAGTGCGACACCTATTCCAAGAACTCTGGCCATTATTATGTATGGAGATCTTGATATTTCTGTAATTGATGAAGTCCCAGCAAGACGTCTTCCAATAAAAAACTGTGTTGTAAATACTGATTATAGAAATACTGCTTATAATTTTATCCTAAAAGAAGTTAAAGCAGGGCATCAGGCATATATTATATGTCCGCTTGTTGAAGAATCAGAAGGCCTTGAGGCAGAAGATGTAGTAAATTATACAGAAAAGCTTAAAGGGGCATTCCCAGCAGATGTTAATATTGCATTCCTGCATGGAAAAATGAAACAGGATGAGAAAAACCGTGTAATGGATGCATTTTATAGAAATGATGTTAATATTCTTGTTTCAACAACTGTAGTAGAAGTAGGAGTAAATGTACCTAATGCTACTGTTATGCTTGTAGAAAATGCTGACAGATTTGGACTATCACAGCTTCACCAGCTTAGAGGAAGAATTGGTAGAGGAGATATGCAGTCATACTGTATTTTCATGAGCGGTAAGCAGAATAAGACTGTAATGACAAGACTTGAGACACTTAATAAATCAAATGATGGATTCTTTATTGCTTCTGAAGATATGAAGTTAAGAGGCCCTGGAGACTTGTTTGGATTAAGGCAGTCAGGAGATATGAGATTCAAGCTTGGGGATGTGTTTAATGATGCGGAAATTCTAAAAGAAGCTGCTGATGATGTGACAAAACTTCTAAAAGAGGATCCAGAACTAAATAAGCCAGAACATAGTTATTTAAAAAAGGAGTTAAATCGACAAAAAGACAGTGTAGTTGTCCTATAATTGGTATAAACACTTGAAATTATCAACAAAATATGGTATGTATTAATAGATTGTGAGTATAAATAAGGGAATAATTTATTGATATTCTTATGTTGAGGGGCATAAGGAAATACAATATAAGGGGAAAATATGGCTAAACAATCTGAATACGGTGCTGGTAGCATTACTGTACTTGAAGGCTTGGAAGCTGTTAGACAGCGTCCTGGAATGTATATCGGTAGCGTCTCATCTAAAGGTTTAAATCATCTTGTCTATGAAATCATGGACAATTCCGTTGATGAACATTTAGCAGGTCACTGCGACAAAATATGGGTAACACTTGAAAAGGATGGCTCTGCCACTGTTGTAGATAACGGTAGAGGTATTCCTGTTGATATGCATGAAAAAGGTGTTAGTGCAGAACGAGTTGTCTTTACTACACTTCATGCGGGTGGAAAGTTTGACTCATCTATATATAAAACAAGTGGTGGATTACATGGTGTTGGTTCATCTGTAGTTAATGCGCTTTCAGATTACCTTGATATTGAGATATCAAGAGATGGTAAAGTTTATCATGACAGATATAAAAGAGGTATACCTGATCTCGCCTTAGAAAATGGATTATTGCCTGTAATAGGAAAAGCAAAATCAACAGGTACAAAGATTAATTTCTTACCTGATGCCACTATTTTTGAGAAGACATGGTTTAAGGAAGAAGAAATAAAGTCACGTCTTCATGAAACTGCTTATTTAAATCCAAAGCTTACAATATATTTTAAAGATCTTCGTGGGGAAGAACCTGAAGAAATTACTTTCCATGAAGAAGCCGGAATTGTTGGATTTGTTAAAGATATTAACAAGTCAAAAGAAACAATTCATGAGCCAATATATTTTAGTGGTGAAGCAGATGATATATCTGTAGAAATTGCATTTCAGTATGTGAATGAATTCCATGAAACTGTACTTGGTTTTACAAATAACATTTACAATTCTGAAGGTGGAACTCATCTTACAGGATTTAAAACAATTATTACAACTGTACTTAATTCTTATGCAAGACAGATTGGTGTTCTTAAGGATAAGGATGCAAACTTTACTGGAGCAGATGTTAGGAATGGAATGACAGCAGTTGTTTCAATCAAACATCCAGATCCAAGATTTGAGGGACAGACAAAGACAAAGCTTGATAACCAGGATGCAACAAAAGCAGTTGCAAAGGTAACTGGTGATGAGGTTGTAAGATACTTTGATAGAAATCTTGAAACCCTTAAAGCAGTTCTTGCCTGTGCTGAAAAGTCAGCAAAGATCCGTAAAAATGAAGAAAAAGCAAAGACTAACATGCTTTCAAAGCAGAAGTACAGCTTTGATTCAAACGGAAAGCTTGCAAACTGCGAATCAAGAGATGCAAGCAAGTGTGAAATATTTATTGTAGAGGGAGATTCAGCTGGTGGTAGTGCAAAGACTGCAAGAGATAGAAATTACCAGGCTATTCTTCCAATTAGAGGTAAGATTCTTAACGTTGAAAAAGCCAGCATTGATAAGGTGCTTGCAAATGCAGAAATCAAAACAATGATTAATGCATTTGGATGCGGTTTTTCAGAAGGCTATGGAAACGATTTTGATATTACAAAGCTTAGATATAATAAGATTATTATTATGGCTGATGCCGATGTTGATGGAGCACATATTTCAACATTATTACTTACACTTTTCTATAGATTCATGCCTGAGTTGATTTACGAAGGACATGTTTATATTGCTATGCCACCATTATATAAGGCAATTCCAAAGAAAGGTGAAGAAGAATATTTATATGATGATAAGGCACTAGCTGAATACAGAAAGAAACATTCAGATTTTATTCTTCAAAGATATAAAGGTTTAGGTGAAATGGATGCGGATCAGCTTTGGGAAACAACACTTGATCCAAGACAGAGAAGACTTAAACTTGTTGAGGTTGAAGATGCACTTATGGCTTCTAATATTACTGAGATGCTTATGGGAACAGAAGTACCTCCAAGAAGAGAGTTTATTCACAGACATGCCCATGAAGCATTATTAGATGTATAGGAGACAGAATAATGGCTAGAACTAAAGATAAAAAAGAAGAAGTTTTTGAAGAACAGATTATAAAAACAGAATATTCTGATGTAATGCAGAAGTCATATATTGACTATGCGATGTCTGTATTAATGGCAAGAGCAATTCCTGATGTTAGAGATGGATTAAAGCCTGTACAGAGAAGAGTATTATATGCAATGCATGAGCTTGGTCTTAAGTACGACAGACCTTATAGAAAATCAGCACGTATTGTTGGCGATGCCATGGGTAAATATCATCCACATGGTGACAGCTCAATTTATGGTGCTCTTGTTGTTATGAGCCAGGATTTTAAAGAGGGTATGGCTCTTGTTGATGGCCATGGTAACTTTGGCTCAATCGAAGGCGATGGCGCAGCTGCAATGCGTTATACAGAAGCGAGACTTAGAAAAGTTACACAGGAAGCACTTTTATCTGATCTTGATAAGGACGTTGTTGATTTTATTCCAAACTTTGATGAAACAGAAAAAGAGCCAAGCGTTTTACCTGCAAGAATTCCAAACCTTTTAGTAAATGGTTCAGAAGGTATTGCAGTAGGTATGACTACTAGTATGCCACCACATAATCTTGGTGAAGTTATTGATGGTATAAAGGCATATATGAAAAATCCTGATATTACTGTTGAAGGATTAATGAAGTATATTCCTGGACCTGATTTCCCAACAGGTGGAATTGTAACAAATAAAGACGAACTTTTATCCATTTATGAAACAGGAATGGGTAAGATAAAAATTCGTGGAAATATTGAAATAGAGGAAGTAAAGGGCGGTAAAACAAGAATTATCGTTAATGAAATTCCTTATACAATGATTGGTGCAAATATTGGTAAATTCTTAACAGATATTGTTGCACTTATTGATGCTAAAAAGACAACTGATATTATTGATATTTCAAATCAGTCATCAAAAGAAGGTATCCGTATTGTAATTGAAGTCAAGAAGGATGCAGATGTTGAAAACCTCAAGAACATGCTTATTAAGAAGACAAAGCTTGAGGATACATTTGGCGTAAACATGCTTGCAATAGCAGATGGACGTCCTGAAACATTATCTCTTAAGGATATTATTAGACACCATGTTAATTTCCAAAGAGAGCTTAATACTAGAAAATATAGAACATTACTTAATAAGGAACTTGATAGAAAAGAGATTCAGGAAGGTCTTATTAAAGCATGTGATGTTATTGATTTAATTATTGAAATTCTTCGTGGTTCAAAAGATGTTAAGACTGCAAAGCTTTGTCTTACAGAAGGAAAAACAGAAGGCATTAATTTTAAATCAAGAATTTCTAAGAAGATGGCAGAACAGCTTAAGTTCACAGAAAGACAGGCTCAGGCAATTCTTGATATGAGATTATCAAAGCTTGTTGGTCTTGAACTTGAAGCTCTTATGAAAGATCATGAAGAGACATTAAAGAATATTGAATTATACAAAGATATTCTTACAAATCCAGCAACAATGGATAAGACTATTGTAAAAGAGCTTGATGCATATAAGAAAGAATATGCAGTTGAGAGAAAGACTCGTATAGAAAATCTTGAAGAAGCTAAATTCGAAGAAAAGAAAATTGAGGAAATGCAGGTTATGTTCCTCATGGATCGCTTTGGATATGCCAAGACAATGGAAGTATCTTTATTTGAAAGAAATAGAGATACTATTGAAGCAGAATATAAGACTATTATTCCAGTAATGAATACAGGAAGAATGTGCTTATTTACATCAGCAGGTCAGATGCACACGGTAAAAGTTCTTGATCTTCCACTTGGAAAGAGTAAGGACAAGGGTGTTCCTGTAGATAATGTAAGTAATTACGATTCTTCAAAGGAAACAATAGTATATGTTACAACACTTGCAGATGTAGTTATGCAGAAGCTATGCTTTGTAACAAAGACATCAATGATGAAGCAGGTATATGGTACTGAATTTGATGTACTTAAGAGAACTGTTGCAGCAACAAATCTTGCTGATTCAGATGAGTTAATAAGCATTTGTCCTATTACTACACAGAATCAGGTTGCACTTATTACAAGAGATGGCTATGTAACAAGATTTGTTATTGACGAGGTACCACTTAAGAAGAAAGGTGCTGTTGGTGTTAGAGGAATGAAGCTTACTGGTTCAGATATAGTTGAGCAGGTATTCTTTACATCATTTGGTGAGAATCCATCATTTAATATTAAAAATAAAAAGATGGAAGTTAATAAGATAAAATTAACAAAGAGAGATACTAAGGGTACAAAGGTCAGAGGATAATTATGAGAGTAATAGCAGGTTCTGCCAGACGACTTTTATTAAAAACGCCACCTGGAATGACGACAAGACCAACATCCGATCAAATAAAGGAAACATTATTTAATGTATTAATGCCTTATTTATATGATGCTACGTTTCTTGATTTATATAGCGGATGTGGTGGAATAGGTATTGAGGCATTAAGCAGAGGCGCAAAAGAGGCTGTATTTGTTGAAAATAATAAGCAGGCACTGTCATGCATAAATGATAATATTAAAAATACTCATTTTACAGAACAGTCTAAAGTAATGCCAATGGATGTAATGAGTGCATTGCATCAGCTTGAAGGTAAGTATAAATTTGATATTATTTTTATGGACCCACCATATAATAATGATTATGAAGAAAATGTACTAACTTATTTAAGCTCATCAAAACTACTAAATGAGGATGCATTGATTGTTGTTGAAGCTTCTAATGAAACTGAATTCGATTATCTTGGTTCATTAGGATTTGAAATAGAAAAAGTTAAACAGTATAAAAACAGTAAACATTTGTTTATAAGAGTAAAGGAGTGACGTATGGAAACAGTAATTTATCCAGGTAGTTTTGACCCTGTTACATATGGACACATAGACATTATAAAAAGAGCTGCTGCGATTTTTGATGATCTAACAGTCTGTATTTTAACAAACAAAGCGAAAAAGTCTCTTTTTACTGTAGAAGAGCGAATGAGCATGCTTGAAGAGGTTGTAAAAGATCTTGGCAATGTAAGAATCACAAGTCATGAAGGGTTGCTTGTAGATTGTGCAAAGGATATGAATGCACAGGTAATTGTCAGAGGGCTTCGAGCTGTTACTGATTTTGAATATGAGCTTCAGATGGCTCAGACAAATAGAATTATTTCTGATGCGAACATAGATACAATGTTTTTAAATACAGATTTAAAATATGCGTATTTAAGTTCATCAACAGTCAAAGAGGTTGCAAGCTTCGGAGGGGATATTAGTAAGTTTGTACCTGATTTTGTAGCTGAATTAACATATGCGAAGTATAAGTAATCTAGTGGAGGGGATATAATATGAGTAGCAGATTTGAACAGATTATTGAGGAAATAGAAGATTATATTGATGGTTGTAAGTATCAGCCATTATCAAACACAAAGATTCTTGTTGATAAGGAAAGACTTGATGACTTATTAAGAGATCTTAGAACAAAAACACCTGATGAAGTAAAAAGATATCAGAAGATTATATCAAATAAAGAAGCCATTCTTGCAGACGCAAGAGAAAAGGCAAATGCGCTTATTTCTGAAGCACAGGCTCAGACAGACCATATGTTATCAGAGCATGAAATAATGCAGCAGGCATATACACAGGCAAGAGAAGTAGTACAGAACGCACAGGCACAGGCTCAGCAGATTGTTGATGATGCAACAAATGAGGCAAATGCTGTTCGTCAGGCTGCTATGCAATATACAGATGATTCTCTTGCAAATCTTCAGAACATTATTGGTCACTCAATTGATACAGCTGAAGCAAAATATGGTGCATTAATTGAACAGTTAAGAGAATGTGAAGGTGTTATAAATAGAGATAGAGCTGCACTTTATCCTCAGGTTTCACTTGAAGCAGATATTGCATCTCTTTCAGGTGATATTCCAGCAGATGATAAAAAGGCTCCAGGGGTTACAGGAAAAGAAGACAATAGTAAGCTTGATTTACTTTAATCAGTAGTTACAGGAGAAGGCAATGATTTTAGAAGGACTTAAGCCAGAATCAGTATTTAAATATTTTGAAGAAATTTGTATGATTCCACATGGTTCATATAATACAAAGGCTATTTCAGATTATGTTGTAAATGTAGCAAAAGAGAATGGCTTAGAATATTACCAGGATGATACAAATAATGTAATTATCTATAAAGATGGTGTTGGTATAGGGGCTGATAAAGAACCAGTTATGCTTCAGGGACATCTTGACATGGTTTGTGAAAAGAACTTTGAGACAGATGCAAAGTTTGATTTTACAAAAGATCCTCTTAACCTTGCAGTAATGGATGATTATGTATATGCAAAGGGCACTACTCTTGGCGGTGACGATGGAATTGGTGTTGCATATATGCTGGCAATACTTACTGATAAAAACATTGTAGCTCCACCATTGGAATGTATATTTACAGTTGATGAAGAAGTGGGAATGGAAGGTGCTCATGCCCTAGATGTTTCTAAACTAAAAGGTAAACGTCTTATTAACCTTGATCATGAAGATGAGGGAATTATTCTTACAAGCTGTGCTGGTGGTAAAAAGGCATGCTGTAATATCCCAGTAAGATTTGTTGAGAGAGAAGGCATAAAATACAGTATTGTAATTTGTGGCCTTGCTGGTGGACATTCTGGAACAGAAATAGATAAATACAGAGGAAATGCTAACCTTATAATGGGTCGTCTTCTTCATTTTGTTAGTACGAAGATTTATTATGATTTAATCACTGTAAATGGTGGTCTTCAGGATAATGCAATTCCAAGAGAATGTAATGCAGAGATACTTGTAAATCCAAAGGATGTTGACAAGCTTGAAGACATTATTTATGAGTTTGAAGCTACAATCAAAAATGAATATAGAAACATCGAAAAGAACCTGATGATATATGGCGAGAATCAGGATGAATTCAAGACAAAAGTTCTTACTCCTAAAACAAAAGAAAGAGTAATTTTCCTACTTATGACATTGCCTGATGGGGTACAGAAGATGAGTCAGGATTCAGAAAATCTTGTTCAGACATCACTTAATGTAGGTATAATTCGTATGCTTAAGGATTCTTTTGAGATTCTTATTAGCATAAGAAGTTCACTTACATCTGAAAAGCAGGCATTATCAGATAAGATAAAATATTTAACAGAGACAATTGGTGGAAAATACAGTGAAGAAGGAGATTATCCAGCATGGGAATATGTTGAAGAATCTGCATTAAGAGAAACTGTATTTGATGCCTTCCAGCAGGTATATGGATATAATCCAAAACTAGTTGGAATACATGCAGGTCTTGAAACTGGTATTTTCTACGAGAAAATAAAAGGGCTTGATATTGTTGTAATTGGACCACAGGTAGATGACATTCATACACCTAAGGAAAAGATGAATGTTCCTAGTGTTGCAAGAGTATATAATCTTTTATTAGAAGTGCTAGAAAGCCTTGCAAGATTTTAATATGAATCTTCCAGAGAAATACATAAATAATATAAAAGAACTGCTAAAAGAGGATGCAGATAACTATTTCAAATGTCTTGATATGGATGGAAATAAGGGGTTACGCGTTAATAACCTTAAGATATCTACAGAAGAATTTGAAAAGATAAGTCCATTTAAAATAGAAAAAATACCATTTATAAATAATGGTTTTTACTATGATAAATGTGATAATCCAGCAAAGCATCCTTTTTATCATGCAGGTCTTTTCTATATACAGGAACCATCAGCAATGCTTCCTGCAAATAGACTAAAGATTAATGAAGGTGACAGGGTTCTTGATTTGTGCGCAGCACCAGGTGGAAAAGCAACAGAGCTTGCTGCAAAGCTCAATGGAACTGGTATTTTATATGCCAATGATATTTCAGCTACAAGAGCAAAGGCACTGCTTAAAAACCTTGAAATGTGTGGCGCAAAGAACATATATGTTACAGCAGAAACCCCTGAAAATCTTGCCATAAAGCTTAAAGGATTTTTTAATAAAATTTTAGTGGATGCGCCATGTTCTGGCGAAGGAATGTTTAGAAAAGATGACTCATTAATTAAGTCATGGGAAGAAAAGGGACCGGAATATTATTCAGAGGTACAAAAAGGCATTCTAGATAGTGCATATGAGCTTTTATCTGAAGGCGGAATGATGATGTATTCAACGTGTACATTTTCAAAGCTTGAGGATGAAGATAATGTTATGTACATGCTTAATAAATATGAAGACCTTGAGCTTATAGATATAGAACCATATGAAGGCTTTACAAATGGTTTTTCCCTAGATAAATGTGTAAGAGTATTCCCACATAAAATGAAAGGTGAGGGGCACTTTTTAGCTTTATTTAGAAAGAAGGGCATTTCAGAAATTAATGAACCTGCAGATTCTATGGAGTATACAGATAAAAATGGTCTTAAGTATATTCTTCCAGCTTATAAGGACAACGGATATAGAAAAGGGCTTAGATATCTAAGAACAGGTTTGTTCATTGGAGAAGCTACAAAAATTGATAAGAAAACGAAAGAAGTTAAAACAAAATATTCTCAGGCATATGCAATGACATTAAGTAAAGAGTCATTTAAAAATTCACTGGTGATTGAGCCTGATGATATTAGGATAGAAAAATACTTAAAAGGCGAAACAATTTTTGCTAAAGACGATGAAAATGTAGATAAAGGATATGTGCTTATTCTGGCATCGGATTTTCCTCTTGGATTTGGTGTATGCGATGGTAGGGGAACGATAAAGAATATGTATAATCCAAATTGGAGACTTAATTAATGCTTACAAATATTAAAGCGTGCATATTTGATCTTGATGGTACTGTTGTAGATTCTATGTGGATATGGAGATCTATAGACCACGATTATCTTGCTATTCATGGATATGAAGTACCTGATGATATGGCAAAAGATATTGAAGGTTCAAGTATGAAAGAAGTTGCAAAATACTTTAAGAACAGATTTCATATTGAAGATGATATAGATAAAATTGTTAATGATTGGAATGATATGGCGCTTATGAAATACACTAATGATGTGACTCTTAAGCCCCATATTGATGAGTTCCTTTCATACCTTAAAAATAATAATATTAAGGTTGGACTTAGTACATCAAATTCAATGCTTTTAGCTAAAGCAGTTCTTAAAGCAAGAGGAATATATGATTATTTTGATGCGATGAGTGCAGGATGTAGCGACATTAAAGGTAAGCCAGCGCCTGATATATACCTTAAAACAGCAGATATGCTTTCTGTTGATCCAAGTGAATGTCTTGTGTTTGAAGACTTAATAAAAGGTCTTAATGCAGGAATAAATGCAGGTATGAAAACTTGTGCTGTAAAAGATGAGTATTCAATGTATCAGTGGGAAGAAAAAATAAAGTTGGCAGATTATTTTATTGAGGATTATCATGAAGTTTTTAAAAAATAATAAAGGCCTTTATGGATATATAAATAAACAAAGAGTTTTAGAAATATTAAAAACTATATTTATGTTTGCATGTTGTATAGGTATTTATTTGATTGGATATATGACATTAAAAACAAACAAAAATATATGGACTATTATTGCTATTCTTGGAGTTTTGCCAGCATCAAAATCAGCAGTAAATATGATTATGTTCATAAGATATAAATCAATTGATGAGTCTTTATATAATGCAATTAATGAAGCAAAAGGGAAAATACCTGTAATATATGAGCTTGTTTTTACTACAAGTGAGAGAGCGTATTATATTAAATCAGCTGCCTGTTGTGATAAAACAATAATAATGTATACAGATGAAAAGGCAGATAAAATAAAGGCAATTACTGAGCATATTAATAGCTGTATAAATAGAGAAGAGCTTAAAGGCTATTCATTAAAAATATATGATAATTTAAAACAATATACAGACAGGCTGTCTGAAATGGATAGTAATCTTGATGGTGAAAATGATAATACACATAGCAGATTATTTTCACTGTTTTTTGCTGTAACACTTTAACTGAGGTTAATTTTTGAAAGAAATAATTATTACAGAAAAAAATAAAGATCAACGACTGGATAAGTTTTTATTTAGGCTTTTAAATAATGCGTCCAATTCCTTTGTTTATAAAATGTTACGTAAAAAGAACATTACATTAAACGATAAAAAATCAGATGGTAAGGATATATTAAAGGCTGGAGACAGTATTAAAATCTGGTTTTCAGATGAAACCTATGACAGCTTCACAAAGATAGATATAAAGCCTAAGAAAAGTGTTAAATCTGAACAGAGCATTAATGTAGTCTATGAAGATGAAGACGTAATAATTATTAATAAGCCTGCAGGACTTTTATCTCAAAATGCAGATAAGGATGATGTTTCTGTTAATGACCTTTTAATAAATTATTTATTAGATAATGGAAAGCTCACAGAAAAGGATTTACTTATTTATAAGCCATCTGTAGTTAATAGATTAGACAGGAATACTTCTGGGTTAATTATTGCAGCTAAAAATCTTAAAGCAGCACAGATTCTGTCAGAAGGCTTTAGAGATAGAACAATTAATAAATATTATAAATGCTTAGTTCATGGACATGTAAATGAAGGTCAGAATATTAAAGGCTTTCTTGTAAAAGATAATAAAACAAATAAAGTTAGCGTTAGTAATAGGGATGATGGGAATGCTGACTATATTGAAACTGAGTATAAGCCACTTGAAATTATAGATGATAAATCTCTTTTAGAAGTTCATCTTATTACTGGTAAAACCCATCAGATAAGGGCACATCTTGCATCTATTGGATTTCCATTATGTGGAGATCACAAATATGGGATAAAAGATAAATATAAATATCAGTGCCTGCATTGTTATAAAGTGGTATTTCCAAAATATACAGACATATTGACAGGTATTTCGGAGAAGACAATATATGGCGACATGGAAAAGTCGTGGACTTAGAGGTTCAACTCTTGAAGATTTAATAAATAGAACAAATGAAAGATATCTTGAAGGAGGCCTTTGTCTTGTTCAAAAGATACCTACTCCAATTACGCCTATAAAAATTGATCAAAGTACAAGACATATTACACTAGCTTACTTTGAACAAAAATCAACTGTAGACTATATTGGTGCAGTGCAGGGTATTCCAATAGCATTTGATGCAAAAGAATGTGCAAAGGATACATTTACACTTGCAAATATTCACCCACATCAGGTTAACTTTATGGAAAGTTTTGAAAAACAAGGTGGTGTTTCATTTTTCCTTTTACATTATACAGAAAGAGATGAGTTATATTATCTGCGCTTTTCAAAGTTTATGGAGTTTTGGAATAGGATGCTTGAGGGGGGCAGAAAAAGCTTCAGATATGAAGAAATAGAACGAGATTTTATACTAAAACATCATCCAGGGATTTTAGTTCCTTATCTTGATGGAATAAATCTTGATTTAAGTTTAAGAGAATAATTGTTGACATTTTCTAATTTTCAAAGTAGAATTTGTCGTGGTAATAAATTAGCATAGTAGCACGTTACCGAGATAAAGCGAAAGGAAATAACAAATGAATAAGCTTTTACATACGCCAGAAGGCTTTAGAGATGTGTATGGAACAGAATTTCTTAAAAAGAATATAGTAAAAAACACACTCACAGATAAAATTAAAGAGTTTGGATACATGAATATTGAAACTCCAACTGTAGAATATTTCGATGTATTTTCATCTAATATTGGTACAATTCCATCAAATGAGCTATATAAGTTCTTTGACAAAGAAGGTAATACATTAGTTTTAAGACCTGACTTTACACCTTCAATTGCTAGAGTTGCAGCAACATATTTTGCTGATTATAAAGAACCATTAAGATTCATGTATAGTGGTAATACATTTACTAATTCTTCAGATCTTCAGGGAAGATTAAAAGAAGTTACTGAAGTTGGATGTGAATTAATTAATGATGGTTCAGTAGATGCAGATTATGAAATTATTTCAATGGTATGTAATCTATTTAAGGCTCTTAAAATTAAGGATATTCAGATTAGTATTGGTAATGCAGAGTTCTTTAAAGGACTTTGTGAAGAAAGTAAGATGGATAAGGATACAGAACTTTCACTTCGTGAAATGATTTCTGATAAAAACTATTTCTCAGCTGAAGCAATTCTTGATGGTACATCAATTGATGCTAAGCTTAAAAATAGTATTCTTGCAGTTCCTGATCTTTTTGGTAAGGAAGATTGTCTTATTGAAGCTGAAAAAATTGCTGTAAATGAAAGATCAAAAAATGCAGTTAAGCGTCTTAAAGATATTTATGAATTAGCTAAAAAGGATGGTATTGAAAAATATATTTCATTCGATTTTGGTATTCTTTCAAAATATAATTATTATACAGGCATAGTATTTAGAGGTTATACATATGGTAGCGGTGATGCTATTTTTAAAGGCGGAAGATATGATAACCTTTTAAGTGAATTTGGTAAAAATGCGCCAGCTGTTGGATTTGTTGCAACAGTAGACCAGCTTGTTGAAGTAATGAACAGAAGAGAGGAAGGATTTGCATTATGCGATATTTAACATTTGCCTTAACAAAAGGACGTCTTGCAAATAAAACACTTGAATTATTAGAACAGGTTGGTATTTCATGTGAGGAAATGAAAGACAAGGACACTCGTAAGCTTATATTTGTAAATGAAGAATTAAAGCTTAAGTTTTTCCTTGCAAAAGGTCCAGATGTACCAACATATGTTGAATATGGTGCCGCTGATATAGGCGTAGTTGGTAAAGATACAATTATGGAAGAGGGCCGTAAAAACTATGAGGTTCTTGATCTTGGATTTGGTAAATGCAGAATGTGCGTGTGCGGACCAGCCAGTGCAAAGGAATTACTTAATTCTCATGAAATGATGAGAGTAGCTACAAAATATCCAATTATTGCCAAGGATTATTTCCATAATGAAAAGCATCGTAGTGTTGATATAATTAAGCTTAATGGTTCAATTGAACTTGCACCAATTGTTGGACTTTCAGATGTTATTGTTGATATTGTAGAAACAGGTTCAACTTTAAAAGAAAATGGTCTTGAAGTTTTAGAAGAAGTTTGTCCATTATCTGCTAGAATGATTGTTAACAGAGTGAGCATGAACATGGAAGCAGAAAGAATTAATAATCTAATAAAGGCTGTAAGAGAAATACTTTAATCGGAGAATATTATGAGAATAGTTAAATTAACAAGTGATACAAAGAAGGATATACTTACTTCTCTTTTAAAAAGAAGCCCTGCTCAGTATCCAGAATATGAAAAAACAGTAGCTGAGATTCTTCAGAATGTTAGAGAAAATGGAGATAAGGCTGTATTTGAATATACAGAAAAGTTTGATAAGCATAAGTATGATTCTTCTACAATAAGAGTTACTGAAGAGGAAATTGAGAATGCTTACAATAATTACGATAAAGAACTTATCAGAATTATGGAGCAGTCTGCTGAAAATGTTAGAGTTTATCATGAAAAGCAGATGATGAATTCATGGATTGATACAAGAGCAGATGGCTGTATTTTAGGACAGAAGGTTTCTGCTATAGAAAAGGCTGGTGTATATGTGCCAGGTGGTAAAGCTGCATATCCATCATCTACAATTATGTGTGTAATACCTGCAGTAGTTGCTGGTGTTGAGCGTATTGTCATGATGACTCCAGCTGATAAGGATGGTAAGGTTGCAGATTGTACATTAGTGGCAGCTAAAATATGTGGTGTTAAAGAAATATATAAAGTAGGTGGAGCGCAGGCTATTGCTGCATTAGCTTATGGAACTGAAACAATTCCTAAAGTTGATAAGATTGTTGGTCCTGGTAATATTTTTGTTGCTCTTGCTAAAAAGGCAGTGTTTGGACATGTAAGTATTGACTCTGTTGCAGGACCATCTGAAATTCTTGTTATTGCTGATGAAACAGCTAATCCTAGATATGTAGCGGCTGATTTATTATCTCAGGCTGAACATGATCAGCTTGCATCTGCAATTTTAATTACAACATCAGAAGATATTGCTAATAAGGTATCAGCAGAAGTAGATAAATTTACAGCAGAGCTTTCAAGAGAGGAAATAATAAAGAGTTCTCTTGAAAATTATGGATATATTCTTGTAGCAGATAATATTGAAGATGCTATTGATGCAGCTAATGAAATTGCTTCAGAGCACCTTGAAATTCTTACTAAGAATCCATATGAAACAATGACAAAGATTAGGAATGCTGGAGCAATATTCCTTGGTGAATATTCATCAGAACCTCTTGGAGATTATTTTGCAGGTCCAAATCACGTATTACCTACAAATGGTACTGCAAAGTTCTTTTCACCTCTTGGAGTTGATGCATTTATTAAGAGAACAAGCATTATTTCATATTCAAGAAATGCACTTGAAGCTGTTCATAAAGATATCGAGAAATTTGCTGAGTCAGAAGGACTTACAGCACATGCAAATTCAATTCGTGTAAGATTTGAATAGAAGAGGTTTAGTATGGAAAATATAAGAAAATCATTAGTTGAGAGAAATACAAAGGAAACTCAGATTAAATTAAAGCTTGATTTGGATGGTTCAGGTGTAAGCGATATTGATACAGGTATTGGTTTCTTTGATCATATGCTAGAGGGTTTTGCTAAGCATGGCTTATTTGATATGGAACTATCTGTAAATGGTGACTTGCATGTTGATTCTCACCACACAGTTGAAGATACAGGTATTGTCCTTGGACAGTGTATAAAAGAAGCTATTGGCGATAAAAAAGGAATTAAGAGATATGGTCACATGATTCTTCCAATGGATGATGCTCTTGTACTTTGTGCAATTGATTTATGCGGAAGACCATATTTTTCATACGATGCAAAATTTGATGTTGATAAAATTGGCTATATGGATACAGAACTTATTAGAGAATTTTTCTATGCTATAAGCTATTCTGCTGGCATGAATCTCCATATAAAAGTTCTTGATGGAATAAATTCACATCATATTGCTGAGGCTATGTTCAAGTCTTTTGCAAAGGCACTTGATATGGCAGTATCATATGATTCAAGAATTGAGGACGTATTATCTACGAAAGGATCTTTATAAGATGAGTGAAATAAAGGTATTACCTTGTTTATTTTTAAAAGATAAGGTTTTTGTAAAAGGATTTAAGGACAGTGCAGTATTAAGCGATGATCCAGTTTCATACGCAGAAAGTCTCTCACATAAGGGCGCTGAAAAAATAATTATTTTTGATTTATCTAAAACTGATAAAGAACATGATGAAGCACTTACAGTTCTTAGAAATGTTATAAGAAAAGTAGATGTTCCAGTAATTGGTGCAGGTAATGTAAAAAGATCTGAAGATGTGAAGAAGCTTCTTTACGCTGGATGTAAGGCTGCAGCTCTTAACATGGCAAAAGAGGAAAATGTAAAGCTTATTGAAGAAGTATCAAAGCGTTTTTCTAAAGAAAAGATTATGGTTTGCGTCGATGCTGATGAACAGGTTTTAAATAACATTGATGCAATTAAAGAATACACAAATGGTGCCATCTTAGTTAATGATAAGGCTGGAAGCTCCTATAAGGACATTGATGTATATGGTATCAATGCTGATACTGAGAACATGACATTTGAAGTCAATTTAAATTGTCAGTTTAAATGGGCTGATTTAAATAAGAACTCAGATAATATGGTCCCAGTTATTGTACAGGATTATAAAACAGAGCAGGTATTAATGCTTGCTTATATGAATGAAGAAGCATTCAATAAAACTATTGAAACAGGCGTTATGACATATTATTCAAGAAGTCGTGATGAGCTTTGGATTAAAGGTTTAACAAGTGGACATTATCAGTATGTAAAGGATATGTATATTGATTGTGATAATGATACTATCTTAGTTCATGTCGCTCAGATTGGTGCTGCTTGTCATACAGGTAGCTATAGCTGTTTCTATAAAGAAGCATTTAAAAAGTCATCATCTAACCATAACCCTTCAAAAGTATTTGATGAAGTATATGCAACAATTATGGATAGAAAGATGAATCCAAAAGAGGGATCATATACAAATTACCTTTTTGATAAAGGAATTGATAAGATTCTTAAGAAGGTTGGCGAAGAGGCTACAGAGATTGTTATTGCAGCTAAAAATCCAGATAAAGAAGAAATCAAATATGAAATCGCTGACTTCTTATACCATGCAATGGTTCTTATGGCTGAGTGTGATGTGACATGGGAAGACATTACTGAAGAGCTTGCAAATAGATAGACAAAGTGATAAAATTGTTTACATAATATAACTGTATATTCGGGGTATATAATATGAAAACTGTTTTAAAGAAAACACTATGTATATTAATGGCTTTGACATTTATTTTAATGATGAATGTTAGTGCTTTTGCGGCCACCGATGAAGAATTTACAGTTACATATCTGTATGGAACAAAGTCAGTTGAACAGACAGTCAAGTTAGGCGGAAATGGAAGACCACCAAGAGATACAGCTGTAAAGGGCTATACTTTTATTGGATGGTCTGATACTGCAAGACATGTTACAAAAGATATGGTTATTCTTGGAATGTATACTAATAACACGATGTATAAAGCATCAACAACAGCTGCATCCAAGGTAAAGAAATTTAATAATAATACATCTGCTCCAATTGATATGTCTTGGGACTTATCACAAAAGGGAGTGCCATATGAAACCTGTGTTGTTAGATGGTATGATGGCGAAACAAATCTTTTGTTAAAGAGAGAGGTTGTACCATATGGTGCCACATTACCAGACCCTAAGGAACCACAAAAACCTGGCTATGAATTCCTCGGATGGGAAGGCTCCTGGTTTAACATTACAGAAGATAGAATAATTAAGTCTCATTATAAGAAAATAGAAGAAAATGATGAGATCAAAATTGAAACAGAAGAAATTATAGAAGAATAAATAATGAGCGAGATACCGAGTGTATTTCGCTCATTGTTTGTTATGGCGACGAGAAAAATGGTCTGCAAGTATGCTTGCAGGAACATTTGACGACCGCTAATCACAGATGTAACTCGAAAACGGGTTACATCTGTGTTATAATTATTCTGTTTTTTTATGCCTATAATTCTTTAGATATAAAAAGGAACATGAGATTATGAATGCTCTTTCAGATAGAATACTATTAAAAATAGAAAAGCCAGCAAGATATATCGGACATGAAGTAAATGCAATATATAAAGATCCAAACTCGGTTGACATAAGATTCTGCATGTGCTTTCCAGATGTATATGAAATTGGTATGTCTCACCTTGGCATACAGATTTTATACGACATGCTAAATAAGCGTGATGATACATGGTGTGAACGAGTATATTCACCATGGACAGATCTTCACGAAATTATGAAGGCAGAGGATATACCTTTATTTGCTCTTGAGTCTCAGGATAAAGTTAAGGATTTTGATTTCCTTGGAATAACGCTGCAGTATGAAATGTGTTATACAAATGTACTTCAGATTCTTGATTTGTCTAAAATACCTATGATGGCAAAAGATAGAGATGAAACAGATCCGATAGTAATTGGTGGAGGCCCATGTTCATATAATCCAGAGCCAATAGCTGATTTCTTTGATTTGTTTTATATGGGTGAAGGAGAAATAAGTTATCCTGAATTACTTGATTTATACAAAGAATGTAAAAGTAAAGGTCTAAGTAGAAAAGAGTTCATTCACGAAGCATCTAAAATTGAAGGAATATATGCACCTTCAATGTATGAAGTTCAGTATAATGATGATTTTACTATTAAGTCATTTACTGCAAAATATGAAGACGTACCATCAACTGTTAGAAAGACAGCTGTTAGTGATATGTCTAATTCATGTTATCCAGATAAGCCACTTGTACCATACATTAAGGCAACTCAGGATAGAGTTGTTCTTGAAATACAAAGAGGATGTATTAGAGGCTGCAGATTCTGTCAGGCAGGAATGATTTATAGACCTGTTAGAGAAAAGAACCTTGAAGTACTTAAAGAGAAGGCAGTAAACATGCTTGAATCAACTGGGCATGAAGAAATTTGTCTGTCTTCACTAAGTTCATCTGATTATACAAACATTCAGGAATTACTTGAGTTCCTTATTGAATACACTAAGAAAAAGCATGTAAATATTTCGCTTCCATCTCTTAGAATTGATTCATTTTCCCTTGATGTTATGGGAAAGGTTCAGGATGTTAAAAAGAGCTCATTAACCTTTGCTCCTGAGGCTGGTTCACAAAGACTTAGAGATGTTATCAATAAGGGATTAACTGAAGAAGTAATTTTAAATGGTGCTAAGCTTGCATTCCTTGGTGGCTGGAATAAGGTAAAGCTTTACTTTATGCTGGGTCATCCGACTGAAACTGAAGAAGATATGCGTGGAATAGCAGAGCTAAGTAATGAAATAGCCAAGCTATATTATGAGCTTATTCCAAAGGAAAAAAGAATTGGTAAGAAGGTTCAGATTACTGCATCAACATCATTTTTTGTTCCAAAGCCATTTACTCCTTTCCAGTGGGCAAGACAGTCAACTAAGGAAGAGTTCCTTGATAAAGCCCATACAGTAATGGGGGCTATGAAGGAGCAGATAAACTTTAAATCAATTAAATATAACTGGCATGACAATGACTTGTCAGTTTTAGAAGGACTGTTTGCTAGAGGCGACAGAAGACTTTCAGCCGTTTTATTAAAGGCATATGAAAAAGGATGCATTTTTGATTCATGGACTGATTGCTTTAAGGGAGAGACCTGGGAAGAAGTATTAGAAGAATGTAACGTTGATCTTAATTTCTATACTCATCGCGAAAGAAGTATAGATGAAATACTTCCATGGGACTTTATAGATACTGGTGTTACAAAGGCATTTCTTATTAATGAATGGAAAAAAGCCCATGAAGCTACAGTTACTAAGAACTGTAAAATGCAGTGTTCAGGCTGTGGTGCGCTAAGATATGGAAAAAATGCAGATGGACAGTGTGTAGCATTTGCAGGAGGTAATCTATGAAAGTAAGAATTAAGTTTTCAAAAGAGGGAGCTCTTAAGTTCATAGGTCATCTTGATGTTATGAGATATTTCCAAAAGCTTATGCGTAGAGCAGATATTCCTATAAGCTATTCAGAAGGTTTTTCACCACATCAGATAATGTCATTTGCCATGCCTTTAGGTATTGGTGATGAAAGTGTTGCTGAGTACGTTGATATAGAGATTTCAGAGCATATTTCATCAAAGGATGCCATTAAGAAATTAAACGATAATTCTGTACCTGAGATTAGAGTACTTTCATTCAGAGAAATTCCTGATGGTAAAGCAACAAATGCTATGTCATCAATTACGGCAGCATCGTATGACGTTAGATTCAGAGATGAACATAAGCCAACATTTGATGTTGAAAGTAAGTTAAGCGAGCTTATGAGTCAGGATTCTATTACTGTAATTAAACAGTCAAAGAAAAGTGAAACAGAGCTTGATATTAAGCCATTTATATATAATGTAGAAGTAAATGATGGCGTGGTTTCATTACTTGTTTCATGCGGATCAGTAATGAATATTAAACCTGAACTTGTTATAAAAGCGTTATATGATTTCTGCGGCGAATCCTTTGACGAATATTATCTTTTAATTAAGAGAACTGAAATGTTTACAGGAGATAAAACTGCTTTAGTTTCTCTTAATGATATTGGAAAAGACATTGAATAATGAATATAAAGTTATTTTAACTAAATATGAAAAAGGATATGCATGTCTATATATTCATGATGATAAGGCTATAGAAATACAGCTATTTAAAAGTGAATCTCCCTATGAAGTTGGGGATATTTATTCAGCTGAAATAAAAGATAAAGTTGAAGGCCTTGATGCATCTTTTGTTAGTATTTCAAAGGATAAGAAGGGTTATCTTAAAGGGACAGATTACAAAAATGGCTCCCTTGTACCTGTAATGATTAAGAAAAAAGAGTCTTCAAATAAACAGGATGTTGTTACAGATAAGCTTGTTATTCCAGGTATATACAATGTAGTTTTTAGCGATAAAACAATTAAGAGAACAAACGCAAAATTTATAGATGAAGAATCTGTAGCTAATGAAAAGGCGTATCTTGAAAATATTTATAAAGAGATAGCTGATTATTCTGATAAGAGAACAAAAGGTTCATTACTTTTTAAAAATAACAAAATAATAAATGCTGTTTACTCAAATAGATTTGATATGCTTGATGAAATCATTACAGATGATAAAGAAATCTATGATTTATTTAATGAGTTTAATGAAAACTATAAAAAACTTGGGATAAATATAAAAGCAAACATCAGGTTATATAACGATTCTCTTGTAAGCCTATTGGCATTATATAGTATTAATTCAAAGATTGATGATGCCATAAGTAAAAAGGTTTGGCTTACATCAGGAGCATATTTATACATTGAAAATACTGAGGCAATGACTGTAATTGATGTAAATACAGGCAATGCTCCAATGAAAAAATCAAAAGAAGATACTATTTATGCAGTTAATGCTGAAGCAGCTAAAGAAATAGTAAGACAACTAAGACTTAGAAATCTTTCTGGAATTATAATTGTTGATTTCATTAATATGAAAAACGAAGAAAATAAAGAAAGACTTTTAGAATACATAAAAGAAATAATAAAAAGTGATAATAGAAAAGCAAAATGTCATGGAATGACAAAGCTTGGACTTGTTGAATTAACAAGAGACAAACAGGAAAAATCACTTCTAGAACAGCTTAGGGATATTAGAAATGATTGACGTAAATAAAGAACAGTTATCGCCAATGATGCAAA
The DNA here is from genome assembly GCA_030531435.1 of Lachnospiraceae bacterium. Classification (GTDB taxonomy): domain Bacteria; phylum Bacillota; class Clostridia; order Lachnospirales; family Lachnospiraceae; genus UBA2868. The sequence continues at coordinate 36,410 of JAUNNN010000004.1, read as the reverse complement.
AATATATGGAGACTAAAGAGCAGTATAAAGATTGTATACTGTTTTATCGTCTTGGAGATTTCTATGAAATGTTCTTTGACGATGCCATACTTGCATCAAAAGAATTAGAGCTTACACTTACAGGAAAGAATTGTGGTTTAGTTGAAAGAGCACCTATGTGTGGCGTGCCATTTCATGCATGTGAAGTATATTTAAATAAGCTTGTAGCAAATGGTCATAAGGTAGCAATATGTGAACAGGTCGAAGATGCAAAAAATGCTAAAGGGCTTGTTAAGAGAGAAGTAATTAGAATAGCGACTCCTGGAACAAATATTGATATGGCTTCCCTTGAAGAGGGTAAAAATAATTATATTATGTCTGTTGTTTATATTGCAGATTCATTTGGTATTGCAATTGCTGATATTACAACAGGTAGATTTTTAGTAACAGAGGTTACAAGTGTTCCAAAGCTACTTGATGAAATATATAAGTTTTCTCCATCAGAAATCATTTGTAACGAATCATTTTTATTTTCTGGGGTAGATACAGAGGAATTAAAATATAAGTTAAATGTAACTGTATATAGTCTTGAATCATGGTATTTTGAGTCAGAACAGTGTGAAGATATTATTAAGTCTCATTTTAAAGTAAATGCTATAAATGGCTTAGGTCTTGATGATATTGATTTTGGAAGAATTGCTGTTGGCTCACTTCTTAAATATTTATACGAAACTCAGAAAAATTCACTTACAAATTTAAATACAATAACTCCATATAATATTTCAAATTATATGATTATTGATTCGTCAACAAGACGAAATCTTGAGCTTACTGAGACTATGCGAGATAAAAATAAAAGAGGTTCTCTTTTATGGGTTCTTGATAAGTGTAAGACAGCTATGGGCTCAAGAATGTTAAGGTCATACATTGAACAACCACTCATTAAAAAGTCAGAAATTAATGAACGTCTTGATGCAGTAGAAAGTCTTAAGAAGTCAGCAATAACAAGAGAGGAATTAAGAGAATATCTTAATCCGATTTATGATATAGAGCGTCTTATGGGAAAGATAAGTTATAAATCAGCTAACCCAAGAGACCTTATTGCATTTGCTAATTCTTTAGAAATGTTACCTGCAATTAAACAGCAGCTCTCTGACTTTAAGAAGGGTATTCTTGCAAATTTATATGATGAGCTTGATCCACTCGAAGATATTTATAGTTTAATTAATAAGTCAATTAATGAGGAAGCACCTATTACTATTAAAGAAGGTGGAATCATTAAGAGCGGATATAATGCAAATATAGATAGTCTTAGAAATGCAAAGATTGAAGGGAAAACATGGCTTGCAGAATTAGAGGCTGAAGACAAAGAACGTACCGGAATTAAAAACTTAAGAATTAAATATAACAAAGTATTTGGGTACTATTTTGAGGTTACTAATTCATATAAGGATTTAGTCCCTGCTGATTATATTAGAAAACAGACTTTATCAAATGCAGAGCGTTATACAACTGATAAGTTAAAAGAGTTAGAGGACACAATACTTAATGCAGAGGATAAATTATTTGCACTTGAGTATGATATGTTCTGCGATATTAGAGATTCTATTGCTGATAATGTTCTTAGAATTCAAAAAACAGCAAGAGTAATAGCATGTCTTGATGCACTTTTATCTTTAGCAAATGTTGCTGAAATTAACCATTACGTAAGACCAAAGATTAATGAAAAGGGTGTTATTGAGATTAAGGGTGGAAGACATCCTGTTATTGAGAAAATGATTCAGGATGGAATGTTTATTAAAAACGATACATTCCTTGATAATAATAAAAACAGAATTTCTATAATTACTGGTCCTAATATGGCAGGTAAATCAACTTACATGCGACAGACATCACTTATTGTTCTTATGGCACAGCTTGGAAGCTTTGTACCTGCTGATAGCGCTGATATTGGTGTCTGTGACAGGATTTTTACAAGAGTAGGTGCAAGTGATGATCTAGCCAGCGGTCAGTCAACATTTATGGTTGAAATGGCTGAAGTTGCAAATATTCTTAGAAATGCAACTGAGAATAGTTTACTAATATTAGATGAAATTGGAAGAGGTACTTCTACGTTTGATGGTTTGTCCATTGCATGGGCTGTAGTTGAATATATTTCAAACACAAAGCTTCTTGGTGCAAAGACTTTATTTGCTACACATTATCATGAACTTACTGAACTTGAAGGTAAGCTTCCATGTGTTAATAACTATTGTATTGCTGTTAAGGAACAGGGTGAGGATGTAGTATTCTTACGTAAAATTGTTAAGGGCGGAGCTGACAAGAGCTATGGTATTGCTGTTGCCAAATTGGCTGGTGTTCCAGATACAGTAACAAAAAGAGCAGAAGAAATAGTTAGTCAGTTACTAGAAAATGATATTTCTGTAAAGATTCAGTCTATAGCGGCTGAAAGCTATGATAATAATGGGAAAAAATCAAAAGTCAGAAGACTTGATGAAGTTGATATGAATCAGATGTCATTATTTGACACAATTACTGATGACGATATTCTTGATGAAATAAAGAATCTTGATGTTAATGCGCTTACGCCTATTGAAGCGCTAAACACATTATATAGCTTGCAGAGTAAGCTAAATAATAGATGGTAACAAAATGAAAGAAATATTTAGTCTTGATTCACAGACAATCGATAAAATTGCAGCTGGAGAAGTAGTAGACAGACCTTCATCTGTAGTTAAGGAGCTTACAGAAAATGCAATAGATGCTGGAGCTAGCGCTATAACTGTTGAAATCAAGGAGGGTGGAATTTCATACATAAGAGTCACTGATAATGGTGAAGGTATTGCAAAGTCTCAGGTTAAGAAGGCTTTCATGCGTCATGCCACATCAAAAATCAGGTCAATAGAAGATCTTTTAAGTGTTTCATCTTTGGGCTTTAGAGGTGAAGCCTTATCAAGTATTTCATCTGTTGCAAAGGTTGAACTTTTAACTAAAGAAAAGAATGAAATTGTTGGTACTAGATATGTAATTGAAGGTTCTAAGGAACTTGTCTTTGATGACGCAGGTGTTCCAGATGGAACTACGTTCGTAATAAGAGACTTGTTTTTTAATACACCAGCAAGAAGAAAGTTTTTAAAGAGTGCACAGACTGAAGGCAGTTATATTGTTGAACTCATGGAGCAACTTATGCTGTCAAATCCATCAGTTTCATTTAAGCTTATTGTAAATGGAAATACAAAACTTCAGTCATCTGGAAATGGTGAAATTCTTGATGTAATATATGGAATTTATGGAAGAGATGTTGCATCAAATATTATTAAAGTTGATGCAGATAATGGTGATATTCATATATATGGTTATGTAGGTAAGCCTGAGCTATCAAGAAGTAATCGTAATTTTGAAGTGTATTTTGTAAATAATAGATTAATTAAAAGTAGTCTTATTTCAAGGGCTCTTGATGCTGCATATAAACCATATTTAATGCTACATAAATATCCTCTTGTATTTCTTTATATGGAAATGCCGGGATTTATGGTTGATGTTAACGTACATCCAGCAAAAAAAGAAGTAAGGTTTATTGAAGGTGATATGCTTTATTCCTTCTTTGTAAATGTAGTTACAGAAGCACTTTCCAGAAAAGAACTTATTCCATCTGCTGTTGCATCTGACGAAAAACCAGTAAATGTTAACATTGAAAAGAAAGATGTAATTCCAGAACCATTTGAGATTAAAAGAAGAGAAGAGTATGTACTTGAAAAAGCTATTTCAAATGATTCTCAAGTTAAAGATTTACTGACTAAGTCAGAAAATGTGCCTGAAAAGATTGATAAGACTGATGAAGTAATAATTACTGAAGAAGTAAATGACAAACCTTCTGTACAAATGAATCTTTTTGAAGAAAATTTCCTTACAGAAGAAGCATTAAAAAAACATAGAATTATTGGACAACTATTTGATACATACTGGCTTATTGAATATGATAATAAGCTATTTATTGTTGATCAGCATGCTGCTCATGAAAAAGTTAAGTATGAAAGAATACTTAAACAGATTAGGGAAAATAATGTATCAAGCCAGTATTTGAATCCACCAATTATTATTTCCTTATCACCATCAGAAGAAGAAATTGTAAAAAAATATAGTGATAACTTCGCTGAAACAGGCTTTACTATTGAACACTTTGGCGGTCATGAATTTGCAATAAGTGCTGTACCGCTTGAATTATATAGAGAAAATCCAAAAGATTATTTCCATGAGATGCTTGATGAGTTAGCAAGTGGCAGAAGTAGTAAGGAAACGGATTCAGTAAATTTAAGAATAGCCACGATGGCATGTAAATCAGCTGTTAAAGGTAATACAAAGATGTCAGTTATAGAAGCTGATGAATTAATTACAGAACTTTTAACACTTGATAATCCATATAACTGTCCACATGGAAGACCTACAATCGTATCATATTCTAAATATGATATCGAAAAAATGTTTAAGCGAATTGTGACATGAAAAAACCATTAATTATACTTACAGGCCCGACAGCTGTTGGAAAAACCAGTCTTTCTATTGAACTTGCAAAATTAGTTTCTGGAGAAATTATTTCTGCTGATTCAATGCAGGTATATAAAAGAATGGATGTTGGATCTGCAAAGATTACAAAAGAAGAAATGGATGGTGTAAAACACCATTTAATTGATATTTTAGAACCTACTGAAGAATTTAATATAGCTTTATTTAAAGAGTATGCTCTAAAAGCTATGGATGAAATATATGAGCGTGGGAATATTCCGCTTATAGTAGGAGGAACAGGCTTTTATATACAGTCACTTGTCTATGATGTTGATTTTTCAGAAAGCAGTGGCGAGAGCAGCGATATAAGAAAAGAGTTAGAGGAATTATATCGTATAAATGGTGCTGACTATCTTCACAATATGTTAAAAGAGATTGATGAAGAATCAGCAGCTCTTATTCATAAAAACAATGTAAAAAGAGTTATAAGAGCAATTGAATTTTACAAAGAAACGGGCACAAAAATATCTGAACATAATTTGACTCAGTCAGAAAATGAATCACCATATAATTTTATTTATTTTGTTTTAAATGATGATAGAAAAAAATTATATGAAAGAATTGATAAGCGTGTAGATATTATGTTTGATAATGGCCTTGTTGAAGAAGTAATGAAGTTAAAGCAAGAAGGCCTTACAAGAAATAATATTTCAATGCAGGGTATTGGATACAAAGAAGTGCTTGATTACCTTGATGGTATTACTACTCTTGATGAAGCAAAATATATTATAAAAAGAGATACAAGACATTTTGCTAAGAGACAGCTTACATGGTTTAGAAGAGAAAAGAGTGTGTGCTTTATTGATAAAGATAAGTTTAATTATAATGATGAAGCAATACTTGAATATATTAAGGAGAAATTAAAAGTTGAAGGAATTATATAGAAGCCTTGGAATAAGTGATAGTGTTTATTCATACTGCAAAGATATACTTGATTCACTTGAAGACAGATTTAAGGAAGTGGATGAAGTAAGAGAATACAATCAGCTAAAGGTCATTAAGGCTATGCAGGATAATCGTGTATCTGAAAGCTGTTTTCAGGGTACTACAGGTTATGGATATAACGATATTGGTAGAGAGACTCTTGAAAAAGTATATGCATCAATTTTTAAAACAGAAGATGCACTTGTAAGACCACAGATTACATGCGGAACTCATGCTTTAAATGTGGCATTATCTGCGAATTTAAGACCTGGCGATGAACTCTTATCTCCAGTTGGTAAGCCATATGATACGCTTGAAGAAGTAATTGGAATAAGAGAATCTAAGTGTTCATTAAAAGAATTTGGCATTACCTACAAACAGGCAGAATTAAATGAAGATGGAAGCTTTAACTATGATGCAATTAAGGCAGCTATAAATGAAAAAACTAAGCTTGCAACAATTCAGAGATCAAAAGGATACCTTACAAGACCAACTTTTTCTGTTAAACAAATAGGAGAATTAATAAGCTTTATCAAAGGCATTAACCCTAACATTATCTGTATGGTTGATAACTGTTATGGAGAATTCGTTGATGTAATTGAACCATCTGAAGTTGGAGCTGACATGGTTGTTGGCTCATTAATAAAAAATCCAGGTGGTGGACTTGCTCCTATTGGTGGCTATATTGCTGGTAGAAAGGATCTTATTGAAAACTGTGCATATAGACTTACAAGTCCTGGACTTGGAAAAGAGGTTGGTGCAACACTTAATGTAAATACTGCGTTTTATCAGGGATTATTTATGGCTCCAACTGTAACAGCAGCTGCGTTAAAGGGTGCGATTTTTGCGGCAAATATTTATGAAAAGCTTGGATATAAAGTAGTACCAGATTCAAAGGAAAAGAGACACGATATAATTCAGGCAGTTACATTAAACAGTGAAGATGCTGTTATTGCATTTTGTAAGGGTATTCAGGCTGCAGCACCAGTTGATAGTTATTTATCACCAGAACCATGGGCTATGCCAGGTTATGATAGCGATGTAATAATGGCTGCAGGTGCTTTTGTGTCAGGGTCTTCAATAGAATTATCTGCAGATGGCCCTATAAAACCACCTTATAATGTGTATTTCCAGGGCGGATTAACATTTGATCATGCGAAGTTTGGAATAATAAAATCGTTGCAGGCTCTTGTTGATGCAAAGATTGTCAGTTTGTGATAAAATTATTCTGTGTTTTTATAAATAATTTAAGAGGTTAAAAAAGTGGCGGTTAATGCAATTGGCCTTGATTTAGGTACATACAATATAAAAATTTATAACGGTTTTACAGATAATATATCTACTCATAAAAATATGATAGCTATTCAAAATAAGCGTAATGTTTTGGCTTATGGTGATGAAGCTTTCAAAATGTATGAGAAAGCTCCAGATAATATTGCTGTTACATTTCCTGTGACTAACGGAGTTATTGCAGATATTAATCATATGCAGATACTTCTTCATAATTTTGTTGAAGATGCAACAGGAGGCAATTTCCGTTCAGCCGATTATTATATTTCAGTTCCAACTGATATTACAGAAGTTGAAAAAAGGGCCTTTTTTGATCTTGTTAGTGATTCTAACGTTAAGGCTAGAAATATTTATATTGTTGAAAAGGCTATAGCTGATGGCATTGGTCTTGATTCTGATATTACAAATTTCCCAGGTGTACTCATCGTAAATATTGGTTATGAGACTACTGAAATATCTATTCTATCTCTTGGCGGAATCGTTTTAAGTAAGCTTATAAAAATAGGTGGAAAGAAATTTGATGAATCAATAAAAAATATTATTCGTAAAGAATATAACTTACTTATTGGACAGAAGACAGCAGAGAGAGTTAAAATTTCACTTCCAGAGCTTGAAGCAGCTGAGGAAGATGCTGTTCTATATGGTAGAGATATTGTTACAGGACTTCCAGTTGAAAGAACAATACCTACAAATATGATTGAAAAAGCAATGCACGAAAACTTTGAAACAATTATTGATAATATTCGTGCAATTCTTGAAAGAACTCCACCTGAGCTTGGAGCAGATATATACAGAAGAGGTATTTATTTAACAGGTGGTTCAGCGATTATTGGAGACCTTCATCAGTTAATTGCTGATGCTACGGGTCTTAAGGTTAATTTTGCTCCACATGGACAGGCTAGTGTAGCATATGGCTTGTCACAGATTATTAAAAGTGATGTATTAAAAACTGTCTGCTATTCAATGCAGGAGTTTGAAAAGTAAAGAGGTCTATGGCAAGGAATCGATCAAATAAAAATAAAATAAAGATTCCAAGCAAATATATTTTGCTCATACTTGCTATCTTATGCGTAAGCATGATGGTAGTTTCATATATAACAGATGTGTTTACAGGTCCATTAAAAATAGTAGCGGGCTATACTGTTGTACCTTTTCAGAAGGGTATAGAATCAGTTGGTTCATGGCTTACTGGAAGATCAGATGACATCAGAGAACTTCAGGCATTAAGAGAAGAAAACGATAGCCTGAAATTATCGATGGACGAACTCACAATCAAAAATAATGAGCTTTTGCAGGATAAATACGAGCTGTCTGAATTAAGACAGCTTTATGAGCTTGACCAAAAATATTCAGAATATGAAAAGGTTGGTGCAAGAGTTATAGGAAAAGATACAGGTAACTGGTTTTCTACATTCCTAATTGATAAAGGCTCTAATGATGGAATTGCAGTTGATATGAATGTTATGGCAGGTAGTGGACTTGTTGGAATCATAACTGAAGTTGGCCCAAACTGGGCAACTGTAAAATCAATTATTGATGATGATTCAAACGTTAGTGCAATGATTCAGTCAACATCAGATAATTTAATTGTTGAAGGTGATTTGGAACTTATGAATGAAGGCTTTATTAAGTTCTCACAGCTTATTGATGAGGATGATGAAGTTAAGCAGGGTGATCAGATCGTTACTTCACATATAAGTAGTAAGTATTTACCAGGTATATCTGTTGGATATATTACAGAAATAAGTCTTGATGCAAATAATCTTACAAAATCTGGACTATTGACTCCTGTTGTTGATTTTAAACATATGTCAACAGTACTTATCATTAAAGAACTAAAGCAGCAGAAGGAATAATAATGCTTCGTAAAGTTATATTGACGCTGATAATATTTTTTGGATTTATATTTCAGTGTTCTGTACTTAATTACATATCGCTTGGTGGAATAGTTCCTAACATATTATTAATTATCACCGCATCCTTTGGCTTCATGAGAGGTCAGAATGAAGGGATGGCGGTTGGTTTTTTATGTGGGATTTTAGTTGATATATTTTTTGGAAATGTTTTTGGATTTTACACAATTTGCTATGTGCTTATTGGATATTTAAATGGATTTTTCAAAAATATTTTTTATCCAGAAGATATTAAACTCCCATTATTACTAATTACAGTTAGTGAAATAGTATACTGCATGATTTGTTACATTTTCAGATTCCTTTTAAGAGGACGTCTTGCATTTGGATACTATTTTGTTCACATTATATTGCCAGAAATCGTTTATACGATTCTTGCAACACTGCTTATTTATAAAGGCATTGTCATTTTAAACGAATGGCTTGAAGATATTGAGAGAAGGAACGCCTAAAGTTGTTATCTGATTTAAAAGAGTGGCTGCAAAATACTGCAGTTATTCGTCTTATTATTTTAATATTTGTTTTTATCGCATTATTTTCTGTGTTAATCCACAGAATTTTTGTGTTGCAAATTATTAATGGTCAGGAATATCTTGATGACTTTACTCTCACTATCAAAAAAGAGAAAACTCTTAAATCTACAAGAGGAAATATTTATGATAGAAATGGTGAATTATTAGCATATAACGAGCTTGCATTTTCAGTTACTATTGAAGATAACTATGAATCTGGCAGCAAAAAAAATAAAAAGCTTAATGACTGTATTAGAGATACTGTAAGAATAATTGAAGAAAACGGAGATACAACAGTAAATAACTTCAACATTATTTTAAATGATTACAGTCAGTATGAGTTTGCGGTATCTGAAACAAGGCTATTAAGATTTTTAGCAGATGTATATGGCAGAAAGAAAATTGATGATCTAAAAACCAATGAGAGAAATGCTACACCTGATGATGTTATTGAGTATTTATGTAGTCAGGAAAAATACGGTATTGGTGCTAGAGAAGATAATCATGGAACTGTAGAATTTATTCCAATGAAGGGTTACACCAAGGAAGAAATTTTAAAAATAATTACAGTCAGATACTCTATGAGTACCAATGCATATCAGAAGTACTTATCAACAGTTATTGCATCTGAGGTTTGCCCAGAAACTGTTGCTGCAATTATGGAAAATAAAGCAAACTTGCAAGGTGTTGATGTAGAAGAAAGTACTCTTAGAAAATACACAAATGCTAAATACATGGCACATATTATTGGATATACAGGTAATGCATCACCAGATGATTTAGTTGAGTTAAAAGAGTCAGATAAAAAATATACTCAGAATGATATTGTTGGTAAATCTGGCGTCGAGAAAGCTATGGAAGAACATCTACAGGGAGATAAGGGTTCAGAGGTCCTTTATGTAGATAACGTAGGACGTGTCATTGAAACAGTATCAAGAGAAGAGCCAACAGCTGGAAATGATGTTTATTTATCAATTGATCTTGATTTACAAAAGGCTGTTTACAATATGCTTGAACAGAAGCTTGCAGGTATTCTTGTTAAGAAAATTATTAACATGAAAACCTATGACAACTCTGTTGTAAAAACATCAAATATGATGATTCCTATTGATGATGTTTATTATGCTCTTTTTAATAATAGTGTAATTAATATTGATGAGCTTGCTGATGATAATGCTGCTACATATGAGAGCCTTGTGTATGAGCGATTCTTAGATAAAGAACAGCGTTCAATTGATAGAATTCGCGAAGAATTAACAAGTGGAAGTACTCCATACAAAGACCTTCCAAAAGAAATGCAGGTTTATGAGAGCTACATTGTATCAATGCTTTCGTCATCCAATAAAGGTGTAATTATAAGTTCAGAAGTTGATAAAACTGATAAAACCTATATTGAATGGGCTACAAATGAAACTATTTCACTTAAAGAATATTTGCAGTATGCACTTTCAAAGAAGTGGATAGATATATCAAAAATTGAACTTAGTTCAAAATATTCAGATGCTGATGAAATTTATGCAGGCCTTGTTGATTATATTTGTGAAAAGCTTGTCAAAGATAAGGGCTTTTGCAAACGTCAGTATAAATATATGATTGCTGATAATGAAATATCAGGCAGAGAAATATGCATGATCCTCTATGAGCAGAGAGTTGTTTATGGTACTGGTGCAGAAAAGAGTGCACTAGAGTCAGGGCAGAAGACAGCATATGATTTTATTATTAATAAAATTGCTAATCTTGAAATTACTCCAGCCCAGCTTGCCTTAGACCCATGCTCTGGTTCATGTGTCGTTTCATCTGTAGATGGTGAAATTTTAGCCTGTGTATCATATCCAGGATATGATAATAACAGACTTGCAAATACAATTGATTCTGATTATTATGCATCTCTTATGCTTGATGCAGCGTCACCTATGTACAATTACGCTACCCAGCAGATGACAGCTCCTGGTTCAACATTTAAGATGTTATCCACCGTAACAGCATTAGAAGAAGGCATTGTTAATCCTGGTGAAACAATAACATGTCATGGTTTATATGAATTTTTTGATACAGAGAAGAAGTGCTGGGTATATCCTGGTGGACATGGTGCCATGGATGCAGTTAATGCCATTGGTAATTCATGTAACGTATTTTTCTATGATGTAGGATTCAGACTTGCTACAGATGGATTTACTAAAAATTACGATGAACAGCATGGTCTTGAAAGGCTTAAAAAATATGCTGATATGTTTGGACTTACTGAAAAGACGGGCGTAGAAACAGAAGAAAATGAATCAAAATTCTCTGAAACACTTCCAGTCGACTCAGCAATTGGACAGGGTAGTCATAACTATACAACAATTGCCCTTTCAAGATATTTAACAACAGTTGCAAGTAAAGGAAATTGTTATAATTTATCACTTGTTGACAGAGTTGTTGATGGAGATGGAAAGCTAATTAAGAAGTATGGTCCAAGTCTTAGAAATCATGTAGATATATCTGATAATACTTGGACATCTGTGCATAGGGGTATGAGACTTGTTGTAGAGAAGTCATCAGCATTTAAAGATGTAAGTATTAACGTTGCAGGTAAAACTGGTACAGCACAGACATCAAAATCAAGAACTAACCACGCGTTGTTCCTTGGTTTTGCACCATACGAGAATCCAGAAGTAACTGTTGCTGTACGTATAGCATATGGATATACATCTGCAAATGCAGCAGCTCTTGCAGCAGATGTTATTAAATATAAGTTTAATCTTGATGATACAGATAGCCTTGTAACAGGTATTGCAGATACAAATGAAGTTGAAGTAATAGATGACTAAAGGGGGAGGTTATTATTATGGCAAATCTTGTTTCAATTAAAAGTCTAAAGGATGGACTTAGTATTAAGCTCGATCCAGAGGCAGATTTTAATGAAGTATATTCAGACTTATGTGATAAGTTTAGAGAGTCTGCAAAGTTCTTTGGAGAGGCAAAGGTTGTAGTTACTTTTGAAGGAAGAGAAATTACAAACGATGAAGAGCAGGCGTTAATTGACGGAATAACACTTAATTCTAATCTTACAGTTCTTTGTGTTATAGGCAAGGATGAAGAAAAGAATGAGAGATTTTTAAGAGCAAGTAATACATTTGTTAATTCAGGGGATACAACAGATGGTCAGTATTACAGAGGAACACTTAGAGCGCATGAAAATCTTGAAACTGATACAAGTATAATTATTTTAGGCGATGTTAACCCTGGCGCCAGCGTTACATCAAAAGGAAATATAGTAATTCTTGGTACGCTTTATGGTACAGCAAAGGCTGGAAGTGGTGGTAATACAGGAAGTTTTGTAGTTACACTTGATATGAAGTCAGCCAGAGTTGAAATAGCAGACGTTGTATCTGAAGTTGTTTTAAGAGCTTCAGTATTTACTAAAAATAAAATCACTCCAAGAATTTCGTACATCAATGGACGTGAAATAGTTACAGAAGAAATTTCAAGAGATTTATTAAACAATTTACCAATTTAGTATGAAAGATAAAATTAAAGGATTATTTGTTGAATACAATTTCAGAAAGTATGATTTTTGGCTTGTGCTTCTAACATTAGCCATCTGTTCTCTTGGCGTTATTTTTGTAGGAAGTGCAGAAGCATCTCATATGAAAAACCAGCGAATGGGTGTTATATTAGGCGCTGTAATTATGCTTATTATTTCATTTATAAGTTATAACTTTATTATAAAGTTCTACTGGCTTATTTATATTGGATGTATTGGAAGCCTTGTTTTAGTTAGATTATTTGGTGATACTGGTGGTGGCGCTGCAAGATGGCTTGAGTTTGGAAGTTTTCGTTTTCAGCCCTCTGAGCTGGTTAAAATATTATTGATTTTATTTTATGCTCAGTTTATTATGAAACGTGAGGATAATATAAATACTATACGTGTAATTGTAGCTTGTGTGGTGCTTGTTCTTCCAGTAGTTTACCTGATTTTTGAACAGCCAGACTTATCGACTTCAATTATGGTTATGGTAATTTTCTGCTCCGTTATGTTTATAGGTGGAATAAGCCTGAAAATTGTTATAGGTGCAGTAGTTGTTGCCGTTCCAACGGTAATGTTAGCTATTAGTTATCTTATAAAGGATGGAGTTGATGTCCTTAATACATACCAGAAAAACAGAATTCTGGCATGGTTATATCCAGAACAGTTTGTAGATACAGAAGCGTATCAGACTCTTAATGCTATTACAGCAATTGGTTCTGGACAGTTATCAGGAAAAGGTCTTGATAATAACGTTATTGCGTCAGTTAAGAACGGTAATTTTATTTCAGAAGCACATACAGATATGATATTTGCGGTTGTTGGAGAAGAAACCGGATTTATCGGTGGATGTGTTGTTATAGGATTACTTCTTTTAATTGTTATAGAATGTATCAGAGTTGCAATCAGTGCAAAGGATTTAGCGGGATCTATAATTGCTGGTGGTGTTGGATGTTTAATCGGGTTTCAGACATTCATTAATATCGGCGTTGTAACTGGAGTACTTCCAAATACAGGATTACCACTTCCTTTTGTAAGCTATGGTCTTACGTCGCTTGTGACGTTGATGATAGGAATTGGCTTTGTACTGAATGTTCGTTTACAGACGCCGCAATACTGATTTAAAGGAGAGGGTTACATGAATATTGGATTAATTGCGCATGATTCCAAAAAGAAGCTCATGCAGAATTTTTGCATAGCATATATGGGAATCCTGTCAAAAAATGACTTGTACGCTACAGGTACAACAGGCCGACTAATTGAAGAGGTTACTAATCTTAATGTACACAAATATCTTGCTGGTCATTTAGGGGGCGAGCAGCAGATAGGTGCACAGATTGAGCATAATGAGATTGATTTAATGATTTTCCTAAGAGATCCATTTACACCAAAGTCTCATGAACCAGATGTAGCCTATATAGTAAAGCTTTGCGATATGCATAATATTCCACTTGCAACTAATCTTGCAACAGCAGAGCTTTTAGTTAAATCTCTTGATAGAGGGGATATGGAGTGGCGTGAAATGTACAAATAAGCATCTTGTGGTTGTTTTATTTCTTATTTGCATTATGTCTTTATGCGGATGCTCTAAGAAATATGATATTCCATATGATGTAGATTCAAATATAAGTGCATATAGTATATCTGCAGTGGGTGTATCAAATAAGGTAAATCCATTTGCCAAAAATATATGTGTTGTAGATAAAGATGTTAGCCCTGAAAAGGCTGATTTATCTCTTGCGACATCAGGTGGTTTATTTAATAAAACTACTGCAGAGACAATTTATTCAAAATCAGCAAATCTACGTCTACATCCTGCATCGACAACAAAAATAATGACAGCGCTTTTGGCGCTTAAATATGGAAACCTTGATGATGTGATTACAGCATCAAAAAATGTAGAAATAAAAGAAAAGGGTGCACAGCTCTGCGGATTTAAAGAAGGCGACCGTGCTACTCTTGATCAGGTTTTACATGGACTCATTGTATATTCTGGTAATGATGCTGGAGTAATGATTGCAGAATATGTTTCTGGTTCAGTTGAGGCATTTGCTGCCTTAATGAATGAAGAAGCAAAAGCAATTGGAGCTACTAATACAAACTTCACAAATCCACATGGTCTTACAGATGAAGAACATCTTACCAGTGCATATGATTTGTATTTGATTTTTAATGAAGCTCTTAAATACGATAAATTCAAGGAATTATTAAATACTAAAGAGTATAAATCAACCTATACATCAAAGAATGGAGATGCTAAAAAGTTAGACTTTGAAGCTACTAATAGATATCTTACAGGAAAGGTTGATACACCAGCTGGAGTTACAGTTATAGGTGGTAAAACAGGTACTACAGAGGCGGCAGGTGCATGTCTTGTATTGTATTCTAAAAATGAAAAGGGAGAAGAGTTTGTATCAGTAGTTATGGATTCTGAAAGCCCTGAAAGTCTTTATGCAAATACATCATCTTTACTGTCACTTGAACGCTAACTTTTGGTTGTTTTTTACAAAAAAATCAACTATAATTAATTAAAGAAAATGATTGTCGTAAGACAGCATATAAACCTGAATTTTTCAGGATATAAGGAGGACCAAATAATGATACAGTTAATCGTAGGAGAAAAGGGTAAAGGAAAAACAAAGCACCTTCTTGATAAGGTAAATGGTGCGGTTAATACTGTTTCTGGAAATATTGTATACCTTGATAAAAATTCAAAGCATATGTATGAACTTAAGAACAGCATTCGTCTTATCAATACAAGCGAATATCCTATTACAACTACAGATGAGTTTGTTGGATTTGTTTGTGGTATTGTTTCACAGGATCATGACCTCGAGGAAATGTATCTTGACAGCTTCTTAAATGTAGCATTTATTTCAGATACAGCTGCACTTGGAGATGTTCTTGCTAAACTTGATAAGATCAGTGAACAGTTCAAGGTAACATTTGTAATCAGTATGTCAGTTGATGGAGCAAACGTTCCTGAAAACTTTAAATCAAGCGTTATTGTATCATTATAATAAATAATATACGGCAAATTATTTAAAAGCCTCGTGACAAAACGGGGCTTTTTCAATGTTTTATGGAAAAAAAGAGAAAGAAAAAACACCACAGAAAAGAAAATAATAAAAATACTAACAGAAGAACTTCTAAAAATGCTGTAAGAAATCAGCAAAGGGATGAAGAAGAACAAAATTCTAATGTTGTAAAGTATAGGACACCAGTCAATATAAATCTTGGACTGGTTGTTTTTGTTGTGCTTTTTATTTATCTTGTGGGTATTGTTGTTTCGTACTTTAGAAATGAGCATATTACTCCATATGAGGTTACTACAGGTTCTTTAGCAGTTAATAATACATACAATGGTGTTGCGCTTAGAAAAGAAGTCCCTGTACCAGCTGCATATGCAGGATATATTAACTATTATGCAAGAGAAGGCGAGAAGGTATCCAATGGATCAATGATTTATACAATTGATTCAACAGGTAAGCTTAACGATATGATTACTGAAACATCAACAGATGATAATTCTTTATCAGATGATGATTTACTTGAAATAAAGAACACTATTTCTACCTTTGCTAATGATTTTAATCCAAGAGATTTTGCTCATACCTACGATTTTAAATATGATGTTGAAGGTACTGTTCTAAAACTTGAAAACTATAAGGTTTTATCAGGTATTGATATTATTAATTCAGCAAATTATTCAGATGCTGTAAGCTTTGGATATGCACCAACTGCAGGTGTTCTTGTATATTCTATTGATGGATATGAAGAGCTAAGCCCAACTGACTTAACACCTGAACTTATGGATAGAGATAGTTATGTTAGATCACAGTTTCATTCAGATGACCTTATAGGTGAAGGCGATAATGCATTTAAGCTTATAACAGAGGAAAACTGGTCTATTGTTATTGAAATTGATGAAGATAGAGCTGAAGAGCTGGCAGATGAATCTTATGTAGAAGTCAGATTCTTAAAAAATAACTATAAATCATGGGGTAAAACAACAATTCTAAGACAGAATGGTGCTGTATATTTACAGCTTGATTTCAACAATTCCATGATTACTTTTGCAACAGACAGATTTATTGAAATAGAGCTTTTACTAAATACCCAGGAAGGATTAAAAATTCCAAATTCAGCAATAGTAGAAAGAGCATTCTATCTTGTGCCAGAAAGCTATTATACAGAAGGTGGCGCCCAGGGTAATCCTGGATTTGTAAGAGAGTGTTATCTAGAGGATGGTACTAAATCTACAGAATTTATAGACGCTGATGCATACAGCCTTGTTGATGGCTATTATTATATTGATGAAGGTCTCTTTAATGTTGGAGATAAGGTAATTGAACCAGAAACGGGCAATCAATATACTATTAGTAAACAGGATACACTTATTGGCGTATTTAATATCAACAAAGGATATGCAGATTTTAAGGAAATCACAATTTTAAATCAAAACGAAGAGTATGCCATTGTTAAATCAAATACAGAATTTGGTCTTAATGTATATGACCATATTGTATTAAAGGGTGATTCCGTAGCAGATGCAGATTTTATTTATGAATAGAAAGAATAAAAATGAGTATTAAAGAAAACTTAATTGACACATACAAAACTATAGAAGAGTCAGCCAAAAAGGCTTCAAGAAATAAAGAAGATATTACTCTTATAGCAGTTTCAAAGACTAAACCAATAGAGATGCTTGAAGAGGCTTATGAGGCGGGAATCAGAGAGTTTGGAGAAAATAAGGTTCAGGAATTAACTGATAAATATGAAAAGCTTCCAAAAGATATTCACTGGCATATGATTGGCCATCTTCAGACAAATAAAGTTAAGTATATTGTTGATAAAGCATATTTAATTCACAGTGTTGATTCTATAAAGCTTGCTAAGGAAATAAGTAAAGAGGCCGTAAAGAAAAATGTAGTATCTAACGTGCTTATTGAAGTTAATATGGCAGAAGAAGAATCAAAGTTTGGTGTAAGTAAGGATGATACACTTCCTCTTATTGAAGAAATAGCAAAATTACCTGGAATTAAGGTAAGAGGTCTTATGACAGTTGCCCCATATGTAGAGGATGCAGAGGAAAATAGACTTATATTTTGCAAAATAAGGCAATTATTTATTGACATAAAAGAAAAAAACATTGATAATGTATCTATGGATTTTATGTCTATGGGTATGTCTGGAGATTATTCAGTAGCAGTAGAGGAAGGGGCTACGCATGTACGTGTAGGTACTAAAATCTTCGGGGAGAGAGAGTATAATATTTAGATTTTAGGAGAATAGCAATGGGATTAGTGGATAAGATTCTAAACTCCATGAAGTATGATGACGATTACGATGATGATGAAGAATACTATGATGATGAAGAAGTAGATGAAGCACCTCGTGGTCACAGAAAGTCAATCAAAACTGCAACTATGGATGACGATTATGATGATGAGCCTAAGAAACCAAAGACTACACCATCAGCGTTTTCTGGAAATAGAAAAGGAAGCAATAGAACAATGGCAAATGGTATGGAGGTTTGTGTAATTAAACCAACAACTGTTGAAGATGCCAGAGAGATTACAGAGACACTTCTTGATAACAGAACAGTAGTTCTTAACATGGAAGGACTCGACATGGACATTGCTCAGAGAATCATTGATTTCACATCAGGTTCAACATTTGCAATGGGTGGTAATCTCCAGAAGATATCGCATTATATCTTCATTGTTACACCAAGAAGTGTAGAGATTTCTGGTGATTTCCAGGAAATTCTTTCAGGAACATTTGATGTACCTGCATTAAGAAACAAATTTTAAAGTAAAAGCCTTCCATGATTGGGAGGCTTTCTTTTAATCGGAGAGATAAAATGATTAAAGAAATTAATGTAGCATTTAAGACAGATAGAAATAAACCATACAACATTTTTATTAATGACAATTTTTCAGACTTAAAGGATAAAATTGACGAATTATTTCCTGATACAAAGGTAAAGGCATGTATTATTACTGATACAAATGTATCAAAGCTTTACTTAGAAGAAGTTAAGGAAGTACTTAAGGATTCATTTATTGAAATACATGAGTATGTATTTGAAGCAGGTGAAGAATCAAAGAATCTTGATGTTGTAGAAGGCGCTTATGAAGGCCTCACATTAAATCATTTCAACAGAAAAGACATTCTTATTGCCCTTGGTGGTGGTGTTGTTGGCGATTTAACTGGTTTTACTGCAGCTACATATATGCGTGGAATAAGCTTTATTCAGATTCCAACTACTTTGCTTTCACAGGTTGATTCAAGTATTGGTGGAAAGACTGGCGTTGACTTTAAACAGTATAAGAACATGGTAGGCGCATTTAAAATGCCTGAGCTTGTATACATTAACACATCAGTTTTAAATTCACTTCCTGATGATCAGTTTGCATCAGGTATGGCTGAAGTTTTAAAGGCTGGTTTATTAAAAGATGGTGCATTCTATGAGTGGACAATTAATAACTTCCTTGAGATAAATGAAAAGGAAACAGAAGCTATTTCTGAAATGATTGAAAGAGCTGTTAATATTAAGAGAATTGTTGTTGAAAAAGATCCATATGAGCTTGGAGACAGAGCTCTCCTTAACTTAGGACATACAGCTGGCCATGCTATTGAAAAATACATGAATTTTAAAATGTCACATGGTGAATGTGTAGCACTTGGTACTATTGTTGCAGCCTTTATTTCATGGAAGAGAGAAATGATTTCAATGGAAGATTTCTATGAAATAAGAGATATGTTTGTTCCATTCAATTTGCCTATTTCTTTAGATGAAATTGATTCAGATGAAATTGTTAAATTAACAAAGTCAGATAAGAAGGCAGAAAATGGACTTATTAAGTTTATTCTCTTAAAGAAAATTGGTAAGGCTGTAATTGTAAAAGATGTTACAGATAAGGAAATAAAAGAAGCGGTTGATTCGCTTGTAGTTGAATGGGACTAATGGATAAAAAGATTAAAAGATTATTTATTGTATTACTTTCAGTAGTAGTACTTGTTATAGTTGATAGATTAGCTAAAATTTGGGCTGAAAATACACTTCCTGATAATCAGGTAGAGATTATACCTGGTGCATTAAGATTAGAACTTCTTCCAGGCGGAAATAAAGGTGCAGCATGGGGAATGATGTCTGGTCATCAGATGTTATTTATTGTATTAGCTGTTTTAGTATGCATTTTTATGCTGGTTGTTATTTATAACATTCCATTTGATAAAAAGTATACTCCAGTTATTATCTTTATGACCTGCATAATAAGCGGTGGTGTAGGAAATATGATAGACAGAGCTGTTTATGGTACAGTTACTGATTTTATTAGTTTTTACATCATTAATTTCCCATATTTTAATGTAGCTGATATGTACGTTTCAGTAGCAACTACGCTATTTGTTATAACCTTTTTATTCTGTTATAAAGAGGAAGATATAAAAACAATAGAAGACTCTGTTAAGGCAACTTTTAAGATTAAAAAGAAATAAATGAAAGATTTCGAATTTATTATTTCAGATGAGGATTCATCAAGCAGAATAGATAAAGTAATTGCGGATAATTATGAGGAATTTTCACGCTCCTACATTCAAAAGCTTATCAGTGATAAGCTTGTTTTTGTTAATAGGAAAAATGTAAAGGGAAGCTATACAGTAAAAGAAGGTGATAAAGTCACCTTTACTACTCCTGATGCAATTATTCCAGATATTATTCCAGAAAATATTCCACTAGATGTTTTATACGAGGATTCAGATGTTATTGTAATAAATAAGCCAAAGGATATGGTAGTGCATCCTGCGGCTGGACATTATAGTGGTACTTTAGTTAATGGTCTTATGTATTATCTAAAAAAAGGTGATACATACGATTTATCAGGAATTAATGGCGTATTAAGGCCTGGAATTGTCCATAGAATAGATAAAGACACAACAGGCTCACTTATTATTTGCAAGAATGATTCTGCCCATGAGAAGCTTGCTACTCAGCTTAAAGAGCATTCAATTAACAGAATATATGTTGCAATAGTTCATGGCGTTTTAAAGGATGATGAAGGCGTTATAAACATGCCAATTGGAAGATCTGATAAAGACAGAAAGAAGATGGCAGTTAACGCCAAAATCTCAAAGCCAGCAGTAACTCATTATAAAGTCCTAAAACGATTTGATAAATATACATTTGTAGAGTTAAAGCTTGAAACAGGCAGAACTCACCAGATAAGAGTTCATATGAGCGCAATTAATCATCCAGTTTTAGGTGATGAAGTATATTGTACTTTAAAATGTCCATTTAAGCTAAAGGGTCAAACACTTCATGCTAAAACTTTAGGCTTTATTCAGCCAACAACTGGTGAATATGTAGAAGTAAATGCGCCACTCCCAGAGTATTTTGAGAAGCTTTTAAATATAATTTAAATAGTACAGACTATAAAGCTATAATGAAATAGATGTTATAAATAAACGATTCAAAATTAATATAAAAGGAAATAACTTTGGATAATAAAAAAATCAAATTTGGATTAAGTAAAAAAACGATTCTTTCTATAGTTATTCTAAGCCTTCTTATTTGTACAACAACATGCTTTGTTGGATATTATCAGTATAAGAACACAATTGAAAAGTTGTATAACGAAAACGGTTATGTTACTGGTGATCTTATTTTAAATAATATTGACCATGAGAAGGTTGAACAATATACAAAAACATGGAAAGAAGATGAATATTATAATGTATTAAAGACGTACCTTGATGATACGGTTGAATCATCAAATGCAAAATATATATATATTATTGTTCCAAATTCAGATGGTACAATGCGATATGTATATGATTCATCGGGTATGAACATCGGAGATACTGAACCAATATCAAAGTATGTTGATGGAATAATGGAAATCTATAATACAGGTGTGCAAAATCGTTCTCATTATTTCGTAAGAAAAAGTGAAAAATATGGTTCTTTAACATCCTCAATTATTCCAATATATAATAATGATGGTGAAACGGTAGCATTACTATTTGTAGATGTTGCAATGGAACTGATTCGCTCTACGCTACATAAATTTATTATTAAAACTATTCTTATTTCGTTTATACTAATGACGGTTTTGTGCTATTTATGTTACGCATATATTAATAGTACAGTTATTATTCCTATTAATATTATTGATTCAAGTCTTAAGGATTTTTATAAAAATAATAAAGAAGTAACTAATAATTTAAAAGAAATAAAGACAAATGATGAATTACAGGTACTTTCTAATTCTATAATCTCAATGGAAAAATCTGTAATTAACTATATTGATGAAATTACAAATATTACTGCAGAGAAGGAAAGAATTGGTGCCGAACTTAATGTAGCAACAAAGATTCAGGAGAATATGCTTCCAAGTGATTTTCCACCATTTCCTGAACGTAAAGAGTTTGATATATTTGCATCTATGACACCTGCAAAGGAGGTCGGTGGGGACTTCTATGATTTCTTCATGATTGATGATAATAAGGTAGGCATTGTTATGGCCGATGTGTCAGGCAAGGGCATTCCTGCAGCATTATTCATGGCTATATCTAAAATAATAATTAAAAACAGAGTTCGGATGGGCGTGTTATCTCCAGCAGAAGTACTAAGCAAGGTAAATAACCAGCTTTGTGAAAATAATAAGGTAGAAATGTTTGTAACGGTATGGCTTGGAATTCTTGATATAAATACAGGAATTATTACTGCTGCAAATGCAGGACATGAATATCCTATTGTTAAGCGTGAAGGCAAATATGAGCTTTTGAAGGATAAACACGGATTTGTTCTTGCAGGCATGGAAAACATTAAATATACGGATTATGAAATAAAGCTTAATAAGGGAGATTCATTATTTGTATATACAGATGGTGTTACAGAAGCCACAAATGCCAATAATGAATTATTTGGAATTGACAGGATTGTAGATGCACTAAATGAAAATATAGACGGTGATTGTAAGAAAATGGTATCAAGTGTGCATGAATCAATTGATGAATTTGTTGGTGACACTCCACAGTTTGACGATATAACGATGCTTTGTCTTGATTATTATGGAGGTACTTTAGCATGATGGAAATAACTGTACCTGCAATTAGAGAAAATGTTGAAAAGGTCTCCTCATTTATAAATGAATTTTTAGAAGAAAATGATTGCCCTATGAAGGTTCAGGTGCATATTGATATTGCAGTTGATGAAATATTTTCAAATGTAGCATTTTATGCATATGAAAATGGTGGTGATATAACCGTTCAGATTTCAATAAAGGAAGATCCAAGAAGAGCTGTTATTTCATTCATTGATGAAGGGATTAAATATAATCCATTAGAGAAAGAAGAACCGGATGTAACATTGTCTGCAAATGAACGTGAAATAGGCGGTTTAGGTATATTTATTGTTAAGAAAAGTATGGATAGCATGGTCTATGAACGTGTTAATGAAAAGAACATACTTACAATAGAAAAAAACATGTAGTTTAATATAAGATTTATGTTGACTATTTGCTTTATTATTGATATTATATTTGAGTATGCCGCATAGTGTGGTTATAAGTTTTCGAAAGAAACACCGAAGCTAGCGAGTAATTATTATAGGAGGTAAGCTATGTACGCAATTATTGCAACTGGCGGAAAGCAGTATAAGGTTTCTGAAGGTGATGTTATCTCAGTAGAGAAGCTTAATGCTGAAGAAGGCGAAGCTGTTACTTTTGATGAAGTGCTGGCCGTTTCAGGTGATAAGCTCTTAGTTGGTGCTGACGTTAAGTCTGCTACTGTTAAGGGTACTGTTGTAGAGAATGGCAGAGGTAAGAAAGTCATCGTTTACAAGTACAAGAGAAAGAGCGGATATCATAAGAAGAACGGACACAGACAAGCATACACGAAAGTTAAAATTGAATCAATTAATGCTTAGTTTGTAGGTTTTATATGATCAGGGCAAAGGCGATTCTTGATAGTAATTCAAATTATAAGGCGTTTTCCATAACAGGACATGCTGAATATGCTGAACATGGTAGCGATATTGTATGTGCGAGTGTATCTGTACTCGTTATAAATACAGGAAATGCTATTGAACAGCTTACAAATACCAATTTTGAAGCTACTCAAGAAGACAATATGATTAATTTTATATTTAAAGAGCCACCAGATGAGAAGTCAAAGCTTCTTATGGATGCCATGATTTTAGGACTTAACGAAATTCAAAAGTCATACGGTAAAAAGTATTTGAAATTAGAAACAGAGAAAATTTCAGGAGGTAATTAGCTATGTTAAGAATGGACCTTCAGTTTTTTGCTCATAAGAAGGGTGTTGGTTCTACAAAGAACGGACGTGACTCTGAATCAAAAAGACTTGGAGCAAAGAGAGCAGATGGCCAGTTCGTAAAGGCTGGTAATATTCTTTACAGACAGCGCGGAACAAAGATTCACCCAGGTATCAATGTTGGTCGTGGCGGTGATGACACATTATTTGCACTTGTTGATGGCGTTGTAAGATTTGAGCGTAAAGGAAGAGACAAGAAGCAGGCTTCTGTTTATCCTGTAGAGCAGTAATTTATTAACCCTCGGATTCACTTTCCGGGGGTTTATTTTTCCTAGGGTGTTCATATAGACATTTCTGGGACAGTAGGGTTTTGTGTTATGAATAATTTTGCAGATAGAGCCAAAATATATATTAGAGCTGGAAAAGGCGGCGATGGTCATATTTCTTTTAGAAGAGAAAAATATGTTCCAAATGGTGGCCCAGATGGTGGTGACGGTGGAAATGGCGGAGACGTTATTTTTGAAGTTGATGAAGGTCTAAATACACTTACTGACTTTAGACATATTAGAAAATATGTTGCTGAAGATGGTGAAAAAGGCGGCAAGAGAAACTGTCGAGGTAAAAATGGACAGGATATTGTTGTTAAAGTCCCAAGAGGTACTGTATTAAAAGAATTTGAATCTGGAAAAGTTATTGCTGATATGTCAGGAGATAATACAAGAGTTGTTATTCTTGAGGGCGGTAAAGGCGGCAGAGGAAATCAGCATTATGCTACACCAAAAATGCAGGCACCAAAGTATGCACAGCCAGGACAGCCAGCAAAAGAACTTAATATACAGATGGAGCTTAAGGTTATAGCCGATGTAGGTCTTCTTGGTTATCCAAATGTTGGAAAATCAAGTCTGCTTACAAAAGTAAGTAACGCAAGACCAGAAGTCGCTAATTATCATTTTACGACTATTAATCCACATCTTGGTGTTGTTGATCTTGATGATGCTAAGGGCTTTGTTATGGCAGATATTCCAGGATTAATAGAAGGTGCCAGCGAAGGCGTTGGACTTGGACATGATTTCTTAAGACATGTTGAACGTACAAAAGTACTTATTCATGTTCTTGATGCATCAGGTTCTGAAGGAAGAGATCCAATTGAAGACTTCTATACAATAAATAAAGAGCTTGAAAATTATGATGCAGAGCTTGCAAAGCGTCCAATGATTATTGCTGCAAATAAGTGTGATCTTATATTTGAAGGCGATGAGTCACCTATAGATAAGATAAAAGCTGAGTTTGAGCCAAAAGGTTATAAAATATTTCCTATGTCAGCTCTTACTGGTGAAGGAATTAAAGAACTTCTTTATTATACATCAACACTGCTTTCAACACTTGATGACAAGCCTGTTGTATTTGAACGTGAATACTTCGATGAGTTTGTAGATGATGTAACTGAGCCATTTACTGTTGAATACGATGATAAGGCTAAGGAATACGTTATTGAAGGACCTAGAATTGAGAAGATGCTTGGATTTACTAACCTTGAGTCTGAAAAGGGATTTGTATTCTTCCAGAACTTTATGAAGGATAATGGAATCCTTAAAATGTTAGAGGATCTTGGCATAGAAGATGGTGATACAGTAAGAATTTATGGCCATTCATTTGATTATTACAAATAATATAATGTAAATTTTTCAATATTTATTTGAAAGGGATATTATGAAATTAACAAGTAAACAGAGAGCTTACTTAAAAGGTCTTGCATCAACTCAGGATATAGTAATTCATATCGGTAAAGGCAGTCTTACACCAGAAGTTGTTAGTGCTGTAAAAGAAGCTATTGATAAAAGAGAGCTTATTAAAATCGGTGTATTAAAGAACTGTGCAGATGATCCAAGAGCAATAGCTGAGGTTGTTGCTGAGAGAACTAAATCAACAGTTGTACATGTAATTGGCAAAAAGATTGTATTATATAAGCCACATAAGGATAAACCAGTTATCAAGCTTCCAGTAGACTAATACATTAATTGTTTATATATGAGAAAAATTGGAATTATAGGCGGTACATTTAATCCTATTCATAATGGACATATTGCACTTGCTAAAACTGCATATAATGAGCTTTCATTAGATGAAGTTATATTCATCTCTAGTGGTATGTCTTATTTTAAAAAAGATATTGTTATGCCATCTAGAGAAGATAGATTTAATATGACAAATCTTGCTGTTAGTGACGTTCCATATTTTTCAGCTTCTGATATAGAAATGAAGCGCGAGGGTAATTCCTATACCTTTGAAACTATACTTGAACTTAAGAAAATATATAATGACGCAGAATTTTTCTATATTATTGGTGCAGATACACTTTTTAGTATGGAATCCTGGAAAAATCCAGAGATAATTTTTGAAAACTGTAACATTGTTTGTGCAGTTAGAGATGATATAGATATAAATGAATTAAAAGATAAGAGTATTGATATTGAAAATAAATATAAAACACACGTTATTATATTGAATTTCAATAAAATACAACTGTCTTCATCTGAAATTAGAAAAATGCTTTCTAATAATGAGGATGTTTCTCATTTAATTCCAGCTGGTGTTTTAAACTATATAAAAGAAAATAAACTGTATTAATTCAAATAACATTTACATGAGTTATTAAATATTTTTTATAAGAAGTTAATTCGTGTCTATAATAACTCGCGGTATTTATATAAGGGGATTTATTATGTTTGGTTATTTAAAGCAGGATATAACAAAAATCCAAAAGAAATTAAGTAAAAAATTAAGCGAATCAAGATATCAGCATTCTTTAGGAGTAGCATATACAGCTGCAAGTTTAGCTATGAGATATGAAGCAGATATGGAAAAGGCATTACTTGCTGGAATGCTTCATGACTGCGCTAAGTATATGACACCTGATGAAATGCTTAAGATGGCACTTAATAAAAAGATTGAAATATCTGAAGTTGAGAGAATGAAACCTGATCTTTTACATGCCAAGCTTGGAAGCTATTTTGCAATTAAAAAGTATCATGTTAAAGATAAAGAAATAAATGAAGCAATTATTTGTCATACTACAGGAAAGCCTGATATGACACTACTTGAAAAAATAATATACGTTGCTGATTATATTGAACCAAGTAGATATAAAATGCCACGACTTAAAGAACTTAGAAAGATGGCATTTGTTGACATTGATAAATGTTTAATCATGATTCTAGAGGATACAGTTAAATATCTTGAAGAATCAGGATTATATATAGATGATAATACAAAGAAAACATATGATTTTTATAAAAAATAAAAGGGGTATGTAATGAAGAAAGAAGATTCACTTGAACTTGTAGCTCTTATAAAGGCTGCACTGGAAGACAAGAAAATTGAAGATATTAAAGTGCTTGATATTAGTGGTGTAAGTATTATGGCTGACTACTTTATTATTGGTTCAGGAAGTAACCGTAACCAGATTCAGGCTGCAATTGATAATGTGGATGAAAAAACACATGAAATTAATGTTTATGCAAAGCAGATTGAAGGCTATGACACAGCAAACTGGGTTTTAGTGGACTTTGGTGATGTTATTCTGCATGTATTTGATAATGAAAACAGACTTTTCTATGACCTTGAGAGAATATGGGCAGACGGAAAGGAAGTAGCACTATGAGAGAAAGCGGAATTTTAATGCCTGTTTTTTCACTTCCATCTAAATTTGGAATTGGATGTTTAGATGATGAGGCATATAAGTTTGTTGATTTTTTAAGTAATGCTGAACAGGGCTTTTGGCAGGTTTTACCACTTGGTCCAACAGGATTTGGCAATTCGCCTTATCAGCCTCTTTCAGCCTTTGCAGGTAATCCATATTTTATTTCTCCAGAGAAACTAATAAATGATGGGCTTCTTACATGGGATGAGTGTAACTGCCTTGATTTTGGCTCTGATATTGAGCGTGTTGATTATGGCGCAATTTATAGTAACAGAGCTGGATTACTTAGACTTGCATACAATAGATTTTTAGATAGATGCAAGGATAATAGTGAATTAAATAAAGAATATAAGACATTTATTAAAGATAATGATAATTGGATTGTAGACTTTGCGCTTTATCATACAATTAAGAAACAGCAGGATAATAAAGCCTGGTTTGAATGGGAAGATAAATACAGATTAAGAGACAAAAAAGCTCTTGATGAAGTCCTTTCAGATAATGCTGAATATATTGATTTCATTTACTTTAGACAGTTCATGTTTATGAAGCAGTGGGAAGCTCTTCATGAATATGCTAAAAGTAAAAATGTTAAGATTATTGGTGATTTACCATTTTATGTATCACTTGATAGTGCTGATGTATGGCAGCATCCAGAAGTATTTTTACTTGATAAAGACTTAGTTCCAAAGGTTGTAGCTGGATGTCCACCTGATGCTTTTTCTACTACAGGCCAGATGTGGGGTAATCCTATTTATGATTGGGCAACGCTTAAGACTTCTGGTTATAAATGGTGGATAGATAGAATTAAAAGAAATCAGGAATTATTTGATGTAATAAGAATTGATCATTTCCATGGATTTGCAGAATATTATGCAATTCCATATGGTGCAGAAAATGCTGTTAATGGTAAACAGGAAAAGGGTCCAGGGCTTGATTTCTTTAAAGCATTAGAAAAAGCCCTTGGAAAGGTTGATTTAATAGCTGAAGATTTAGGTACTGTTACAAAGGATAATGAGGCACTTCTTACTGAGACAGGTATTCCAGGAATGAAGGTTTTACAGTATGCCTTTACAAGCTGGGATAGTAAATATTTAACTCATAGACATGAAGTTAATTCTGTTGTATATACAGGAACTCATGATAATATTCCATCAAGGGCATGGATTGAAGATATAGAAGATGGTCATAGAGACTTCACAAGAAGATATCTTAATTCAAAGAACACTGATTTTGGCGGACTTGTATGGGATTTTATAAGAGAAGCATACAGATCATGTGCAAAGCTTTGTGTTATTCCTCTTCAGGATTACCTTGTTAAAGGAAGAGAAGCAAGAATTAATTGCCCTGGAACAATGGATGGTAACTGGGAATGGAGATTAGTTCCAAACTTCTTGTCAAATGAATTAGCCATGAGTATAAGAGAGATGGTTGAGACATATGGAAGAGTACCAGTTAGGGAAGAAAATAGTAAATAGTCATTTCTATTAGTATGGAACAGAAAATAAATAAAAACGAACAAACTGAGTATAATATTGGCCGGATATATTTGGCAGTAGTATATACTATTTCTTACCTCATATATGGTATTATAGGCGCTGCTATAGGATTTTTGGTTAATAGATCAATTAAAGGTGTATTGATAGGTACATTTATAGCATTAACTATTAGGTGGATTATTATTAAGATAAGAGTATGGATTCGTCGAGTTTTGATAGACGCATCTAAGGAATGAGATAGACCTTTATTTAAAGAAACTATTTGGTTAATATTTAAAAGACCGTTATTTAATATAAATAACGGTCTTTTGTTACATATGATATATATTCAATTAATGAATCATGCTTAACTTTAATATACAGCTAATAACTTACATTAAACGGAAAACTCCGAACACTTTTCCAAGAATTTCACAGTTTTCAACTATAATTGGATCCATAGTATCGTTTTCAGGCTGAAGACGAATATGTCCGTTTTCTTTGTAAAATGTTTTAACAGTAGCTGAATCATCAACAAGTGCAACAACTGTGTCACCATTTCTTGCTGTATTACATTTCTCAACAAATATCTGATCACCATCAAAAATTCCGGCATTAATCATACTTTCACCTTTGACTTTTAAAATGAATGTTTCAGCATTAGGAACATATTCAACAGGAAGAGGAAAGTAGCTCTCTATATTTTCTGTAGCAAGTATAGGCTGACCTGCAGCAACACGTCCAACTACTGGAATACTTGTCATTTCTGTTCGAACCATCTGGAAACTATCATCACATATTTCAATAGCACGTGGTTTAGTAGGATCTCGACGTATATATCCATTCTTTTCAAGTGTTTCTAAGTGTGAATGTACACTTGATGTAGAACTTAAATTAACAGCCTCACATATTTCTCTAACTGCAGGTGGATAACCTTTAGCTAGAATCTGTTCTTTAATATATTCAAGAATTTGCTGCTGTTTAGCAGATATTTTACCGTTAGCCATATAACCCTCCAAATTTAATAATTAACATAGCTAAAAAATAATAAATTAATGTAGGAATTATCCTTACAAAAAGATATTAACACATATGTTCGAATAAGGCAAACATATTTTCCGAAAATTTGTTCGAAAAAAGTGTTGACATTTCGAATGCATGTTCGTATAATCAGAACATAAGAACAGATGTTCGTAACATTTGTTCGATGAATTGGGATTATAAATATGGATAAGGTGATTACTATGAAGGCTAGTTATTACGAAAGACTTGAAAGAGAAAATATTAGAAAGGCAAGAGTTAACAATAGAACAGCAGTTGTTAAAAAACAGCGTTTGACATTACTTCTTATATTTGTTGCAGTTATTGTTTCATCAATTATTTTTGCATCAGGTCGTGTATATGCAAAAGGAAGTATTTCAGAAAATAATAAAGTATATAAAAGCGTTATGATTTATTCTGGAGATACACTTGAGACAATTGCAAATGATAATATTACAGATGGATATAGTTCAGTTGATGATCTTGTTAAAGAAGTCGTTATGATTAATAATTTAGGTGCTGTAAGAGATCTTGTTCCTGGAAATCATATTATAGTTCCTTATTATAACTAATTTTTGGTAAATATATTTCCATATATTTTATACTCATATATTGGGTTCGGCTTAATGCTTTATTGCATATCCTTCTTGGCCGAACCCATCCCTTTTAAAGATATATTTATATTCTTTTCATATAGTAAATTCATTGATAAAAAGTAAAATCTAATATACATATATTGCTATTATTATTTGTTCAAATATGCTAAAATTATCATATAATTACTTGTGTTTTCGGTAATATTTAAATAAAAATGATAAGGAGAGCTATATGAATACAATAATTACAATTTCAAGAGCTTTTGGATCAAATGGTAGAGAAATAGGAAAGCGTGTTGCTGAAAAGTTAAATATAAAATGGTACGACAAGGATTTATTAAAAAGAGCTGCAGAAGAGTCTGGTTTATGTACAGAAGTATTTGAAACACATGATGAAAGACCAACAAGCAGTTTCTTATATAATCTTGTAATGGATACATATTCTTTTGGATATTCTTCATCTACATATGTTGATATGCCTATAGGTCATAAAGTATTTTTGGCTCAGTTTGATGCTATTAAGAAAATTGCTGATGAAGGACCTTGCGTAATAATTGGTAGATGTGCTGATTATGCACTTGCAGATTATGAGAATTGTATAAATCTATTTATCCATTGTGATTACAATAAAAGAGTAAAACATATAATGGAAAGATATGATTTATCAGAAGATAAAGCCAAAGATATGATTAATAAAAAAGATAAACAGCGTGCTAATTACTATAATTTCTATAGCAATAAGAAATGGGGTAAAGCTGATACATATAATTTATCCATTGATAGTGGTGTACTTGGTATTGAAGGCACTGTAGAACTTATTTGCCAGTTTATTAATGACTTTGAAAAGAATAAATAGAAACGGGATAATTATTGATGAGACGAAAATTTGATAAAAGAATATTACAGGGTGGAATCGTTCTTTTTTTAGTAATTTGTGGATGCATTATATTTTACTATGTATTGTTTAATAGTCAGGATTTTAGTGCTGCAGGTGCTAGATTAATTAGACTATTTCTTCCAATAATCATGGGAGCATTTTTTGCATACATTTTAAATCCTGCAATGATGTTTATAGAGAAGAGAGTTTCAAATCCTATAATTAATTTATTGTTCAAAAAATCAAAAAGAAACACTAAACCAATTAAGAGAACAATAAGTATAATAATTACAATGTCATTATTTCTTGCATTTTTATATGCAATGATAAATCTTGTTGTTCCACAGGTTGTAAGCAGTATTGAAAATATCATTATAAAATTCCCAGCATATGCAGACAGCTTGAACGTTTGGTTTAATAGTATTCTTGAAGATAATCCTGAGATTAAGGAATTGCTCTTTACATATACATCAAGCATGGAAGAGTGGTTTATGAATTCTGCTGTGCCAAAGATACAGGATTTAATTAAATCTGCATCTACTGGAATTATTGGTGGTGTAATGAGCGTTATTAAGGCATTACTAAACCTTATAATCGGATTAATTGTCTCTATATATTTGCTTGCGAATAAAGAGTTGTTTTGTGCACAGGCAAAGAAAATAGTATATGCGTCCCTTAGAGAAGAGAGAGCAAATAATTTAATTAATAATGCAAGATTTGCGAATAAGACATTTGGTGGATTTTTATCAGGAAAGATACTTGATTCTATTATAATTGGTGTTTTATGTTTTGTTGTTATTTCAATGTTTAAAATACCGTATGCAGTGCTTATTAGTGTAATAGTAGGTGTTACTAATATTATTCCATATTTTGGACCATTCTTAGGTGCAATTCCATCAGCTATAATCATATTAATGATTGATCCAATGAAATGTTTAACCTTTGTTATCATTGTGCTTATTTTACAGCAGGTTGATGGAAACATTATTGGACCAAAGATATTAGGGGATTCCACTGGTTTATCAAGCTTCTGGGTAATATTTGCAATTACGCTTTTTGGTGGCTTATTTGGCGTATTTGGAATGTTTATAGGCGTTCCTGTATTTGCAGTAATATATGCAGCAATTAAAACATTTGTTAACCAGAGACTTGAGAAAAAAGAATTACCAGTTTCTACAAGCTTTTATATGGAGTCAGATTATCATTCTGATGAAATAATTAATTCTGGTGAAAAAATTAAATTCGTAAAAAAGACTTTTGATAATATATATGTTGAAGGTAAGAAAAAAGTTGTTAAAGTTACAACTGAGGAAGATAATTCAACAAATGATTCAACTAATAATCAATAAGTCATATGTGTAAATCATTAATAATTTGATATAAGAGACTATTAGAGATATAAATACAACTATTCGCGAAAGACAACTTTTACGAAATGTTAATATGGTGGTATAATGGAATTACAGCGTTTACTTAGTTATACACGACGTGCAGTTGATACTTATAATATGATTTCAGATGGCGATAAAATCGCTGTAGGTATGTCAGGTGGTAAAGATTCACTGTGTTTGCTTAAGGCTTTAAAAGGTTTACAGCGTTTCTATCCACAGAAATTTGAACTTGAAGCAATTACTGTTGATCTTGGTCTTGGAATGGATTTCGAACCTATAAAGCGATTTTGCGATGAGTTAGAGGTCAATTATACGATTAAGAGCACTGAAATCGCCAATGTCGTTTTTGAGGAACGTAAAGAGTCAAATCCATGCTCGTTATGTGCTAAAATGCGAAAGGGAGCTCTTAATGACGAAATTAAGCGTTTAAATTGTAATAAAGTAGCATATGCTCATCATAAAGACGATATTATTGAAACAATGCTCTTATCTCTTATTTATGAAGGCAGATTCCATACATTTAATCCTATAACATATTTAGACCGTACAGATTTATATGTTATAAGGCCTTTAATGTATGTTAGTGAGTCTGATGTAATAGGATTTAAGAATAAATACAATTTACCAGTAGTAAAGAGTAAATGTCCTGTAGATGGATATACTAAACGTGAATATGTTAAGGATTTACTAAAAACGCTTAATAAAGAAAATCCTGGAGTTACAGAGAGAATGTTCTCTGCTATTGAAAAACAGTTATTGTTAAATAATTAACAAATTGAATTTTTTATATTATAAACTTCTATTTCGTGTATAAATAATTAAAACGTCTGATTAATGGGGAAATTCAGACAAGGGGAAAATTATGAACGAGGGATTAAAAAGAAATAATTATCACGATCAAAAAAACATTGATAACACACTTAAATTAAGAGATCTTACTACTACTCTTCCATCTTTTTGTAAGGACTTCTTCCTTGGTATTAAAGATACTACATCTACAAGGACAAGACTTGCATATGCATATGATTTAAGAATATTTTTTGAATATATTCATGATACAAATCCTATGTTATCAAATGTCCCTATAACAGC
This sequence comes from Lachnospiraceae bacterium, assembly GCA_030531435.1. GTDB lineage: Bacteria > Bacillota > Clostridia > Lachnospirales > Lachnospiraceae > UBA2868. The sequence continues at coordinate 2,263 of JAUNNN010000004.1, read as the reverse complement.
TTTTACAATTGATATCTTAGAGAAAATTAAGCCTCAGGATATAGTTGAATATCTTGATTATATTTCATATTACGAAAAGGATAATGAGGTATATACAAATGATGAGCGTGGAAAACAAAGAAAGCTTTCATCTCTTCGCTCTATGTATAAATATTTTTTTAAATCTGAAATGATTGAAAAGAATCCTGCAGCCCTTGTAGATATGCCTAAACTCCATCAAAAAGAGATTATTAGACTTGATCCAGGAGAAGTCGCTACTCTTCTTGATAACGTGGAAACTGGCGAAAATATGACTAAAAAACAGCTTAATTATCATGAGAAAACAAAGGTTAGGGATTTAGCACTTATTACACTTCTTCTTGGTACAGGAATTCGTGTATCAGAATGTGTTGGTCTTGATGTTAATAATGTGGATTTTAGAAATAATCGTATTCTCATTCGAAGAAAAGGTGGATACGAAGATGTTGTTTACTTTGGTGATGAAGTTGAAGCTGCTCTTAAAGATTATTTAGATGAAAGACTTCATATAATTCCTGAATCAGGCCATGAAAACGCACTGTTTTTATCACTTCAGAATAAACGATTATCTGTTAGAAGTGTTGAAATGCTTGTTAAAAAGTATGCAGGAACGGTTACAACAATTAAGAAAATCACCCCACATAAGCTTCGTAGTACATTTGGTACCAATTTATATCAGGAAACAGGCGATATTTACCTTGTAGCCGATATTTTAGGCCATAAGGATGTTAATACTACAAAGAAGCATTACGCAGCTCAAAATGAAGATAGAAAACGTCAGGCAGCAAATATATTAAAACTCCGTGAGGACTAAAGTAGAAATGCTATTAAAAAAGCACACAAATGTGTGCTTTTTATTTTTAAAATTTATATATGAAAACGTATTCTACAGTTTATTAAACATATTTTAGAAAGTCTGAATATACTTCATTAGCTCATCAGCAATAATTTTATGTCCTTCCCAGCTTGGATGTAAGCCGTCTGGAATAAGCTCATTTTTAAGAGTTAAACTCTTAGTTTTAGCATATTTAGAAAAGTTTATATTCACTCCATTTAAGCGATATTTATTATTTATAAAATCGCATTCTTTATTATTAAATAAATCTATGCACATAAGCCCATTGCTTAATGCAATATCATGAACTGCATATGCATAATTAAAAAGAGTACATCCATATATATTTAAATTCTCATCTTCCATACGTCTAATAGGCGTAATAAGAACAATTTTACTATTTGGATTATTCAACTTAAGATTCTTAATCATAGCGTTATATGCGGCATAAAAAGTGTCTATATCTGTGCTAGTCGCATCTCCAATAGGACTACTTATTCCTAATCCAAAATAATCATTAGTACCACCAAATATTAGAATTAAATCGCTATTATATCTAGCATATTTAGTTCTATTAACAAAATTGGAAGCATTTTCTTTCCCTGCTACTCTCGTACCACCAATTGCATCAGTAGTAACATTAATTAAAGGATTTGTATTTAAAATTGTTGTATATGATGGTTCAAATGAAATGCTATCTCCAATTACACTAATAGTATATGGATCTTCTGGAGTAGCTTCTAAAAATGATTTTGCAAATACTTTAGAATTTGAAATGTTTAATATGAAAATAAAAGTAAATAATGAAATTATGAATTTAAATAATTTATTCATTGTGTTTTTCTTCTTTGATTTAATATATGTATTTTAACACAAAGAAGCTCCCGGGAAAACCCGGAAGCTTCTAAATATTTTAAGATAATTTAATTATCTATTAAGCTGCTTTCTTATCATTTGAAAGTTCTTTAATACCTTCAATAACAAGAATTACTGCAAGTACAACAAGAAGTGTACCGATAATAGCCTGTGCATATGGACCCCAGTCAGCACCACCTGCAGAGATGATACCAATCTGGTTCTTGATTGTAAGGCAAAGTGAACAAATTGTTACGATTACCATGAATACCATAGGAATCTTGAACATTGTATTGTTCTTACCAATGTTACCAAGCCATACACAAACAGCAAGAAGACCAATACCTGCAAGGAGCTGGTTAGCAGCACCAAATAATCCCCAAATCTTTGAGTATCCTGTAAGACCAAGAAGAACTCCAAGAACAACAGTGATAGCTGTTGCAACATAAGGATTAACAAGTGTCTTCTTCCAACCTTCCTTAATATCAGCTGGTGTCTGACCTGGCTCAAGGAAGAACTCCTGGAACATGAAACGAGCAAGTCTTGTAGCTGTAT
>JAUNNN010000081.1 GCA_030531435.1 Lachnospiraceae bacterium | reverse complement strand
GCAATTCCGTTAGATCCCATGTCTGTATTTACATATTGATCAAAAATAGTGCGAATAGCCACTGCTTCTTCTTCGTTAATGATAAGCTCTCCATCTATCAGAGAATATCCATATGGTGGGAAACCGCCATTCCATTTTCCCTCTCGTGCTTTCTGCATACGACCTTCCATTGTCTGCACGCGAATATTTTCACGCTCAATTTCCGCCACAGCAGAAAGCACAGAAATCATAAGTTTGCCTGCTTCCTTTGAAGAGTCAATATTATCTTCAACACAAATAAGATTAACCCCAAAGTCCTGCATTATCTGTAGTGAATTAAGCACATCTGCTGCGTTACGACCAAATCTTGAAAGCTTAAACACCAAAACAAATGAAACATTATCTTTCCCTGTCTTGATATCCTCCATCATTGTATTAAAGGCAACTCTGCCTTCAATAGATTTACCAGACTTACCGGCATCCTCATATTCGCCAACAATTTCATAATCATTAAAATCACAAAATGCCTTCATTCGTGATTTCTGTGCATCCAAAGAATATCCATCTATCTGCATGGATGTAGATACACGGGTATATAAATAAACTTTTGTTTTCTCTTTACTCATCCAAAGCCCTTTCTATTTCTTCAATTGTTGGAAGGCTACTCTTTAATTCTTCCGGAAGCGACCTTGCTATTTGGTTTTTCCACTCTGCAACTCCTATCGGATTTTGATAGCCTGCCAATGAATATTCTACAATTGTTTTATTCTTGCCTTTTACTAACAGCAACCCAATCGTAGGCTTATCATCGGGATGTCTTAAAAGGTCATTTACAATATTTTGATACATATTTAACTGTGCCACAAATCCTGGTTCAAAGTCACATGCCTTTAATTCAATTACTACATAGCACCGAAGTTTTAAATGATAAAACAAAAGATCAATATAAAAATCCTGCCCACCAACTTCTAAATGAACTTGTCTTCCTACATAAGCAAAACCTTGTCCCAGTTCTAATAAAAACTGTTGTATATGTTCTATTAATTTTCTTTCTATCTCAATTTCTCGTCTTGGCATATCCGTTCCAAGAAAATCAAACAGATATGGATCTTTAAATATATCGCGAGCCATATCGGAATCACTCTTCGGTAATGACACTTCAAAATTATTAACTGTACCACCGGTACGCTCAAATAATTTGCCTTGAATCTGTACTTCTAAGATATTGCTACTCCATCCATTGCATATTGCCTGCTTTGCGTACCAAATACGACATTCTTTATCACTGATTTTATCAAGAAGTTTAATATTAGTTCGCCAAGGAATTTGTGCAACAACCTGTTGCACAAATTCATAATCATCCCAGCTAAGAGCAAATTTTCTCATATATTTGATATTTCTAGCTGAAAATCCCTTCATGTCGGGAAACTCGTCACAAAGATCCTTAGACATTCTGTCAATTACTTTAGTTCCCCAACCTTCTACCTCTTGCTTTTCCAAAATAGCCTTTCCTATTTTCCAATAAAGACAAATCATACTAGAATTTGCAGCAAGCGTAATCGACACTCTTTGCTTGCTAATTTCCTGTTTAATGTTTTTTATAAACTCTATATATGATGTATCCATCTCTTGCATGCTCGGTGCAACAGGCATCACCACACCTTCTTTTTGTTTTCCCATATGTTTTCTATCTTCCATATTTCATCCTTATCCTCAAATTATTTGAGTAAAAGTGTTCAATTCCGAACACTTTACATTAGTTTTTTGAGGTTCCAATTTGGAACCTCAAGTTTAAAGTCACAGATTGTGACTTTAAATCTACATCTCTTCCAAGCTTTCAATCTTTTTAAGAGCTTCCATATAAGCCATAAGGCGTTTTTGCTGTTCTTCCTTCAAGTTATGGTAATCTTCAACTATCTGAATATCCAATGGAGTAAAACGACTTTCAGGAGTAGCAAGTGCAATCTCTTCTTCATCTTCGATACCTTTACCGGTAAGTAGCTGCTCAGGTGTTATCTGCAACACATTACATATATCCATAAGCTTATCAACAGAAGGATTAGTCTTTCTTTTCTTCCACTCACTGATAGTACTGGTAGCAATCCCTACCTGCTTTGCAAATTCAACCTGAGTCATATTTCTTTCTTTTAATACCTTTAAAATTCTCTCACTTATTGTCATTTCACAACCTCGCGCATTCACTTTTCTTAATTTCATATCTGTGAATATAATTTATCATAGGATTCCTGAATATTCAATATTGAATATAAGTTTTTTCTTTCGCTCCCTGATATAGGTTTTATATGCCTCCAACATATCCCTTTTCATCAGATACTCGTCCGGATCCGGCATGGAATCAAAATCAAGCTCATCAGCATATTTAGCAACAATATTTCCTATAAGCTCTGCAAGAGAGCTCCATTCATCTCTTTCTTTAACTACTACAGTATTTTTCATGTATAAATATCTCCTTCCAAAAAAGAAACCGGGCTTTGCATCATTGGAAACAAAGTCCGGAAACAAACAATTTAATATTAATTTTTTCATTTTCTTCAACCGCATGTGCTGTCAGAATCCCTAATCTATCAGCATTCAAAGGAAATCTCTAACTGTGTTTCTTCTACAGAAATAAATCCTGAGTCTTTGTTTCCAGAGTTTGTTTCCACTCGTGACCACCCTCTTTGTTTGCCATAACCAGGAATATTTCTAGGATTTGGATAAGCTTTCCATCCTGAAATAGTGCCATTCATAATAAGGCCAATCTCTCTGGCCTCACTGTTTCTTGGTTTGCCAAATTCCTTTAATGCCTCGTTATATATCTGCTGAACACATACTATATCTCCGGAATAATTATCAAGCCATTCCTGGATAAGCCCAGTCCATGTATCCTCCTGCATGAATGGGCGTTGGTATTCAATTAAGTTTTTTTCAATTTCCGCCGGCAGCTTCAATCTAACTTTTCCTGAATTGTATAATGTCATCATCTCAGCCCACATCTGCTCAATATATTTTCTCGATGCTTCTTCATCTCCAAGGATGTGTACCTCTGCCTTTGAAGCATCACACATAATAGGTAAAAATCTTCGATTGCCACTTCTGTCAAGCGGAAGGAAGTTTACAACATTGGATGTACCGGCAAATACACACTGTCTAGGAATATCCTCTGCCCTCATTCCATATGGCTTCCTGTAATTATCATATTGTTCACTAAGGAATGCCTTCGTAGCTTCATTATATTTTGTATTAAGTACTGCAAGCATTTCTGCCATCTCACAGATCCAGTGACCGGCCAAATGCTCATAGACCTTTTCGTCATCTAGCCTCTTAATATCATCAGTAAACCATCTGTCATTCAGACATAAAAATCTTATAAATGTGGATTTACCCGCGCCTTGCCCACCTACAAGGCAAAGCATATATTCAAATTTGCATCCCGGCTTAAAGATACGTGATATTGCACCCAGCATGAATAATTTCAAGCATTCATACTCATACTCTGTTCCAGCAGTTCCAAGAAAATGTGGAAGTGCAAACCTTACACGTTCCACTCCATCCAACTGCAAAGCTGACAAGTATTCTCTTACTGGATGATACTCATATTCCGTTGCAACAATCTGCAGTGCATCCCTAACAGCCTTGTCATTTCTAAATTTGTAATTCTTTTCAATATAATGGCGGATATGTATATCATCCTTATCGGTCACATCAAGATAGCTCCTGCTCCATGGCATTGAACCCGATAACTCGATACGGCCTCTGAAAAGATTATCCCTGATATGACCACTAAAAAGCGGATCCTCTTCAAAAATAATACGAGCATTTTCAATCGTATTATACGGCCTGTCTTTCTCTGAAAGCTCCAACATCTGATATACTTCCGCCGTTGTCTTTGTTGTTAAAATGTCTTCTCTCAATATTT
>JAUNNN010000080.1 GCA_030531435.1 Lachnospiraceae bacterium | reverse complement strand
AATATCATTTAATACTTTTGAATGCCAAATCTTGTCCATTCTTGCTCCCTTAATATTTCTTTATTTTCATATAAGATCTAAACCAGTTGTTCTTGCACATCCCAGCTGTGGTGGCAGTTCCTTGGTCTTAAAGACCTTGTCTCCTGGCATCATAAGAAGATAGAATTCTGTATGCTGTCTATTGCATAAAGATTCCATATTTACAGAGAAAATTTCACACACTCTAAGCTAATTACAAAAAGCATAAAATGCAACTGCTGAGGCTGCTGCCACATTTAATGAATCTACATTATTTGACATAGGAATTTTAACGATATAATCACTCTCACGAAGTAATGTATCGCTAATTCCTGTGCTTTCTGTGCCAAAACATATTGCAAGCTTTTCATTTTTCAATCCAGATAAAGCCTCATCATTTAAAAATACTGCATCATTTGATAAAGCCATACTCACTATTTTAAAGTCTTTATCCTTTAATTCTTTAATCCAGCTATAATCATTAACTACTGTATATGGAAGATCAAAAATATTTCCCATTGAAACTCTGATTGCTCGTCTATACAAAGGATCAGATGCGCCTTTTGTGACAATCATCGCGTCTGCAGATAATGCAGCTGCACTTCGTACTATTGCGCCAACATTTGCAGGATTCATAACATCTTCAAGAACTGCTATTTTTCTTACAGATTCATTAGAAATAAGCTCATTAACAGATGGTAATTCCTTACGATACATGGCACTAAGCATTCCATGTGTAAGACCATAACCTGTCATTTCACATAGCATCTCGGAACTACCAGAATATACTGGCACATCCTTATAATTATATTCTGTTAAATCAAATAAAAGTCTGTGCTCACATAAAAAGCTTTCTGGCTCAAAACCACATTCTATAGCACGCTTAATAACTACAGGTGTTTCAGCAATGAAAATCCCTTCTTTAGGTTCATTTACATGCTTAAGATTATTCTCATTAAGGCTAACATACATTAAAAGATTTTTATCTATAGCGCCCTTCTCTTCCTTAGTCTTAAGAGTACTAACATCCATCTTTTCCTGTGGCAGAGAATCTATATCTGTCAAAATAAGCTTATCGTCAATTATTTCTACAAGCTCATCCCCTGATTCGCCACCATATACTAAGCTTGTAACAAAGAAAGAATCATTCGATAATAGCTTTTTTAGAAATACAAAATCACCTTCCCACATATTGAGATTTAGTATTTCGTCCTTATCAATCCATTTTAATTTTCCTTCATTACATTCTGGATTATAATAATCAGACTGAACTGAAGCGGTATATAAGAACATTCTTTCCACTCCAAACTTTTCTGATTTAAAATCGCAGATTCCACGACGCTTTATCATAGAAGTATCAAGCTCTATTCCTGTCTCTTCCATAACTTCACGAATAAAGCATTCATCTGATGTTTCATAGATTTCATGCTTTCCACCAATTCCAAGCCACTTCCCAAGACTTCCATCTTTTTTATCTACATCTCGATAAAGCATTAGAAATTTATTATTAAATTCAATGTATCCTAGTGTTGTATTCTTCAATTTCTATAAATCTATTTCAAAAAATAATTGTTCAAGCTGCTCGTAGTTTTCAACTTCATTTAGTTTACCTCTGATTTTTGAGGCTCCCTTAAACCCTGCTGTATACCAGGCAGCATGCTTTCTCATCTCTCTTGAGCCAATATACTCACCTTTATATTCAATAAGCATCTTTGCGTGACGCAATATCATTTTTCTCACTTCATCAAATGTAGGTTTTTCATAATCAAGACCCTGGCTTCTCATACAAAGCTCTTTAAAAATCCATGGATTACCTTCTGCTGCACGGCCAATCATAACCCCATCACAGCCTGTATACTCAAGCATGTGCATTGCAGACTCATAAGAATCAACATCACCATTTCCAATAACTGGTATGGATACAGCTTCCTTAACTGCTTTTATAACACTTCTATCTGCTTTTCCTGCATAATACTGTTCTCTAGTTCTACCATGAACAGCCACTGCTGCTGCACCATTATCCTCAATTATTTTTGCCATTTCTACAGCATTAATACTATCAGGCGAGAAACCCGCTCTTATTTTTACTGTAACAGGCTTATTTATTGCTGAAGAAACTGCCTTTACTATTTCTCCTGCAAGCTTTGGATTCTTCATAAGGGCTGAACCCTCATGGTTATTTACTACCTTAGGAACTGGACATCCCATATTTATATCTAAAATATCAAAAGGTCTTTCTTCAATTTTCTTTGCCATTTCAGCCATAATTACTGGATCTGATCCAAATAGCTGAAGTGAAACTGGATTCTCACCTTCGTTTATATTAAGAAGCTCTTCAGTATTTTTGTTGTTATAGTAAATTGCCTTTGCACTAACCATTTCCATACATACTAAAGAAGCCCCCTGTTCCTTGCATAGCAAACGAAATGGCAGGTCACATACACCTGCCATAGGAGCCAATATCCATGGATTATTTAGTTTTACATTACCAATCTGTAATTCCTTCATCCGTTTTATTCTTCTAACAATATGTCGCTAGGATTTTCATGTAAAATAAATATCCTATAATACATTTCCAGTGATTCAAATAAATCCTGACGCTCTGTCATTACCTTATGTACTAATAGTCCACTTCCGATTTCATCATAAAGTAAGTCACCTTCATCAGCATCCGTCTCAATATTAAGAGTTCCCTCCTCGTCAAATACAAGAGTGAAAACACCGCCTATTTCTTCAGTAAATAAAACACATATAATATGTATTTCATCCTGAATGCTTGAAGGAAGTCCTGCAAAATCCTCATTGAAATAATATTTTTTTTCATAGGCATTAGCGCCACAAAGAACTATCTTTTCCATTATAAAAAATACCCGTAAATCACTGACACCATGACAAACATCGCTACAGTCAAACCTGAAAATACAATAATTCCCATAGCTGATTTTCTCATTATGCATTTAATCATATTAAAAATAGACATCGCACATCCAAGTATGAACACAACTCCAAATGTTTCCATTGCACCTTTAATAAAAGCAAATACCGCAAGGACAAGAACAGCTATGCCTATAACCATATTTATTAAATCAATAATAAAGTATTCACTTTTCATAATGTTTAATACATATGATCTTGATTCTTTTTTCATATTATAAAGTTGCTGCCATTACAGCCTTAATTGTGTGCATTCTGTTTTCAGCTTCATCAAATACTACATCTGCATACTTTTCAAATACTTCATCTGTAACTTCCATCTCACGAAGTCCAAAACGTTCACACATATCTTTTCCAATCTTTGTCTTAAGGTCATGGAATGCAGGTAAGCAATGAAGGAATATAGCATTAGGATTTGCATGATTCATAATATCCATTGTTACTCTGTATGGAGAAAGATCACGAATTCTTTCTTCCCATACTTCATCAGGCTCACCCATTGATACCCATACATCTGTATAAATAATGTCTGCACCTTCTACTGCTTTCATTGGGTCCTCTTCAAAAGTAATTGTAGATCCACTTTCCTTTGCAAACTCAAGACATTCATCAACAAGCTTCTGATTTGGATAATACTTTCTTCCAGGAGCTGCTGCAGTAAAATGCATTCCCATCTTTGCACACATAACCATAAGTGAGTTACCCATGTTGTAACGAGCATCACCCATATATACAAGCTTTCTGCCTTCTACAGTTCCAAACTGCTCTCTTATTGTAAGTAAATCAGCCAGCATCTGAGTTGGATGGTACTCATTTGTAAGTCCATTCCATACTGGAACACCTGCATATTTTGCAAGCTCTTCAACTATTTCCTGACCATATCCACGATATTCGATACCATCAAACATACGACCAAGAACTCTTGCTGTATCTGCAATACTTTCTTTATTACCAATCTGTGAGCTCTTTGAATCAAGATATACAGGATGAATTCCCATATC
>JAUNNN010000079.1 GCA_030531435.1 Lachnospiraceae bacterium | reverse complement strand
GTTTATGAGCAACATTTTTTAGTTTAATCCGTCAGTTGGATTGCACTAAAAATTGAAACCTATTAATAGCTCTTGTTGCGATTGCTACTGGCTCAATTAAACTACATTATGAAGGGTTAGGATTAGGAGCCTTTTTATTATTGCTCATAGCGGTACTGATTCAATCTGGTGCAGAGGAGTTTGTGGCTAGAGTATTCATATATCAAAGACTTAGAAAGGATTTTCCTAAATGGCCGGTGGTTGCCATACTGGGTAATGGTCTTTTCTTCATATTGATTCATTTGGGTAATACTGGCACTAGGTTATTTTATTAACCGGATTTTTTTTATATAAAATAATTATAGGGATTGGCATTGTATTGAACTATTGATTTTTATTAATAAGATGTATAAAATATCGATAGACAAAGGTGTTCAGTATTTTTGCTGGACACCTATTTTTTTGGAGGAATTGTAAGATGAAAGTAGTAATTATAGGTGCAGGCGCTATGGGCTGTTTGTATGGCGCATATCTCAGTGAAAAGAATGAAGTTATTATGCTAGATGTGTTTGAACCTCAAGTAGATATAATCAATCAGAATGGTATTACTGTGCTAGAACCAGATGGAAGTGAGAAACATTATAAAAACATAAGTGCGATGAAATCAGGAAAATGTGATGTAGTGGCTGACCTAGTTATTGTATTCGTAAAATCAACATTTTCTGAATCAGCATTAGAAAATAACAAAGCGTTATTTGGAGACCATACAATAGTTATGACTCTTCAAAATGGTGCAGGTAATGATAGAAAAATTTCAAAATATGTAAAGCCTGAAAATATAATAATAGGAACAAGTAAGCATAATTCAGTAAATCTTGGAAATGGTAAAGTAAGCCACAGTGGAAGTGGTATGACCACTATAGGAAGCAACTTTGGTAAAATAGATGCCCTTGATATTATTGAGAAAGTATTTGCTGAAAGTGGATTTGATATTGAAGTTTCTGACGATATACAGAGAATCATTTGGAGCAAGTTGTTTGTCAATTTGTCTATTAATACATTTACAGCTATTACACGTTCTCCGATTGGATCAATGATTGAAAACAAATACGCATGGGATTTTGCGGAAAAAATGATTTGCGAAGCTGTTGACGTAGCTGAGGCTGATGGCACACATTTTTCATATATGGAAGTTCTAAATATGGTACATCGTGTTTGTGAAGATGTAGGTAAAGGCTATTCATCAATGTATCAGGACGTAACTCGAGGTATACCAACAGAGATTGATGCTATAAATGGGGCAATTGTAGAACAGGCAAAGAAATACAACGTTCCGGCCCCATATAACACGTTAATTGTAGATCTTATTCACGCTATTGAGGGAGCATACCAGTATAACAATAAATAAAATTGATAGGTTATATCTGAAAATTATGTTGACAGAAAATAGTGATAGTGATAGCTTATATCTAGTTAGACGATGATGTCGGATTCGACGTCATTGTCTTTTTTTTTATTTAGAAAACGGAGGAAAATATTATGAAAAAATTTGGAAAAGTTTTACTTGGATTAAGTTTGGCTGCCTCTATGTTAGTAGGCTGTGGCGCTAAAGAAGCGGCTGCACCAGTCGCTGAAGCATCATCAGAGACTGCACCAGCTACAGAGGCAACAGCAGAAGCTAGTACTCCTGCTGGAGACTATGCAACCATTAAGGAGGGTGTACTTATGGTAGGTACAGAGATTGGATATCCTCCTATGGAATATTTTGATGAGGATGGTGCTACTCCTATAGGATTTGATATGGAACTAGCTCAGGCGCTTGCTGATGACATGGGACTTAAACTTGAAATCGTTGATACTGCATGGGATGGAATTTTTGCTGGTGTAGCTACAGACAAATATGATGTTATTCTTTCTTGCGTAAGCTGGACAGAAGGCAGAAACGAAGAGTATAACTTGTCAAAAACATATGTTGCTAATGCCCCAGTTATTGTTGTACCAAATGATTCTGACATTGCAGATATAGCAGATTTGTCAGGTAAGTCTGTTGCAGTACAGATGGAGACAACAGCTGATTACCTTATTCAGGAACAGGTTGCTGGAGGCCTTGATACTGATCTCCGTCAGTACGAGAAGGTTATTAATGCATTTGATGAGATTAAGGCAGGACGTGTAGATGCTGTATGTACAGATTCAGTAGTTGCAGCATACTATCTTGGTGATGAAGCGGCAAACTATAAGACAGTGTGGCAGTCAGCAGATAAGGAACCAATTTGTATGTGTCTAAAGAAAGGAAATGATTCACTTCAGGCTGCTTTAGAGGCAAGTCTTGATTCACTTAAGGGTAATGGAAAGCTTGGCGAGATTGCAGTGAAATATTTCGGCACAGAGGACGTTATTAACGTTGACTAATAAGCTTTACATCAATTTGAAGGTATATATATATGGGTAATATTGAAAAAATATTATTATGGCTTCCACAATTGCTTAATGGTGCAAAAATGACCATAATAATTACAATAGTTTCTGTCTTTATTGGACTGATTATCAGCCTTTTCTTAGCATTAGGTAAGATGTCAAAAATACTTGTAATAAACAAAATATGTAGTGCATATATCTTCTTTTTTAGAGGAACACCATTATTGATGCAGATTTATTTTTTGTATTTTGGATTACCACAGTTCAATCCGGCGCTTACAATTAAAAGTCCTTTCTTAGCCGCTGTTATAGCTTATGTATTAAATACTGCAGCATACCTGGCAGAAAATATACGTGCAGGCATAGAGTCCATTGATAAGGGACAATATGAAGCAGCTAAGACATTGGGCATGACATATGCGCAGACGATGAGATTGATTATTATTCCACAGACAGTGAGAAGATTAATCCCACCTGTTGGAAATGAATTTATTATGGTATTAAAGGACGTATCATTGGTAGCTATTATTGGATTGTCTGATTTGACCAAAGTAACTCGAGCTATATCATCTTCTTCAGCTACGGCACTTGTATACATCCCAGCGATGATTATTTATTTGATTATCACGGCTGTATTTACCATTGTGTTTAATAAGCTTGAGAAGAGATACTCTGTTTATCAATAGTAGGAGTGGAATATGTCGTTAATAAGAACAGAAAATTTATGTAAGAATTTTGGAAGCCTTGAAGTCTTGAAGAATATCAACTTATCTATAGAACCAGGTGAGGTTATTGTAATCATTGGACCATCGGGAGGTGGAAAGTCAACCTTTCTTCGTTCCCTTAATACACTAGAGACCATAACCAGTGGAAGCATTTATATAGATGACGAATTATTTGTCAAAGCAGAAAATGGTAAAATTGTGGAGAAGATGGAAACCACAAAATATAAGCAAAGTCTTCTTGAGATGGGAATGGTGTTCCAACGCTTTAATCTTTTTCCTCATCTAACAGTTAAAGAAAACATAATGGTAGCTCCTGTTAATGTTAAAAAGGTAGATAAAAAGGTTTCAGAGGAAAAGGCAAGAGAGTTGCTTGCAAGAGTAGGACTATTAGAAAAAGAAAATGTATATCCTGGAATGCTATCAGGTGGTCAACAGCAACGTGTAGCTATTGCGCGTGCTTTGGCAATGGATCCTAAAATAATGCTATTTGATGAACCTACATCAGCTCTAGATCCTGAATTGGTTGGAGAAGTTTTAAACGTTATGAAGGACCTTGCAGCTTCTGGAATGACAATGATATGTGTCACACATGAGATGGGTTTTGCAAGAGAAGTAGCTGACAAAGTAGTGTTTATGTATGATGGCATAATCATGGAAGAAGGAACTTCTGATGAATTGTTCGGAAATCCTAAAACAGAAAAAGCAAAACAGTTTTTAAGCAGTGTTTTGTAGAGTATATTTCTTAGCGTATGGGATGTGATAATGTGGATATAAGGTGGTTTGGAAGAATTTCCAAGCCACCTTTTTTCATCCTACCATACAATATAATCCTTTTGCAGAATTCAGAAGATTATCAGATAGTGTTAGTGGGGATTAGTCATAATGCTGATTTTTATACTTATTTAGTGTAGTTTATATTTAATAGCATTGA